>CAYSJE010000090.1:0-3919 GCA_964431345.1 uncultured Candidatus Saccharibacteria bacterium | reverse complement strand
ATCTGTTTTTCAAAATCAGAATCAATTTTTTGCGTTTTATTAAACCCATCATATTCAGCAAAAGCTTTTTGCTCCGCTTGTTTGTGAGAAATTTGTCCTTTCCCATCCAAAATTTCATATTTATTAAACTGCAAAAATTCATTTATGGATTCTGCTAATTTTTCCATTGTGAAAGTTGCGCGAGTTTCAATCATCCTTTCAATATAATCAAAATAACTTGCAATTGTTCTCTCTAATTTTTTAATTTCTGATTCTTCTAAATAATTTTTTGCAATTGCAGTATCTGACTTTAAAATTCTACCCTTTGGTGAATTTTTCCAAGACAAAAGCCCCATTTTTTGGTTTTTAGAATCAGCTTTTTTGTAAATAATTTCAGCAGCGGTTTGTCCTGTAATCGCAAAATGGAATTTATTTTGAACTGTCGCGTAGAAATCTTTTGTAACAGAGGCTTTGGGATCATAATCAATTGAACACTCAGCAAAAATATCAGTTATTTGTAAATAAATCCGCCTTTCACTGGCTCTAATAGAGCGGACTCGTTCAAGTAATTCCCTAAAATAATCTTTGCCAAAATAATGCCCATTTTTGAGCCGTTCATCATCTATGGCAAAACCCTTGATGATGTATTCTTTGAGTATTTTATTTGCCCAGATACGAAAATGCGTTGCCTGCTTGGAGTTTACTCTATAACCAACGGCAATAATAGCATCCAGGTTGTAAAAATTATTCAGGTATTCTTTACCATCAGCAGCAGTTATCCGGATTTTCCGGATAACTGTCTTTTCGCTTAATTCAGCGCTTGTAAAGATATTTTTCAGATGCTCACTGACAGTCCTGACATCCACATCAAAAAGTTCGGCCATTTTACCCTGAGTTAACCAAATAGTCTCATCCTGTAAAAAAACTTCAACTTTCACCTCTCCATCAGGAGATGTATAAAGCAAAAATTCTGTAAAACTGTCATTTCTAATTACTTTGTTATTTTGCTCCTCCATTTGTTTATAACTTAAAATTTATCTTCTTTAACTGCTTCTCTATCTCCTCATTCAATTCTTTTTCTTTTTCCATTTGTCCTGTCAATTCTTTCGTCAATTTATTCATCTTATCCTCAAACGGAACCCCATCATCTACCTCATCCGGAATTCCGACATAGCGCCCCGGAGTCATGACGAAACCATGCTTTTTTATTTCTTCCAGCTTGGCCGATTTGCAAAAACCTTTGGTATCTTGGTATTTACCCTTTTTCTTGCACCACTCGTGATATGTCCCGGTAATTTTCTTAGTATCTTCATCTCCAAATTGTCGATGAGTACGATCTGCCATGAAACCTAATTCTGAGGCATCGATGAATAAAACCTCGCCCATGCGTTTTCTATCTCCATTACCTCCACGCTTACGAGAAATAAACCAAAGACAAGCCGGAATACCGGTGTTATAAAAGAGTTGTTTAGGCAAAGCAACTATGCAATCCACCAAATCAGCCTCAACTATTTTTTGCCTGATTTCACCTTCACCCGAAGTATTAGAAGACAACGAACCATTAGCTAACACCAGCCCAAGTGTTCCCTGTGGCGATAAATGATAAATCATGTGCTGCATCCAAGCAAAATTAGCACTATTTTTAGCCGGCACACCGTACTGCCACCGCGGATCACCCACGAGCACATCCTGCCCCCAATCTTTTTGGTTAAACGGAGGATTAGCTATGATTAAATCAGCTTTCAAGTCTGGATGAGCGTCTTTGAGAAACGATCCTTCACTGTTCCACTTGATTTGCGAGCCATCAATTCCTCGAATAGCTAAGTTCATTCTACACAAACGATAAGTTGTTTGATTACTTTCCTGACCATAAATAGAAATATCATCTAGTTTCCCTTGATGCTCTTTCACAAACTTCTCACTCATGATAAACATTCCACCCGAACCACAGGCCGGATCGTATACTCTGCCTTTATACGGCTCAATCATTTCCACCAGGGTTCTAACTATCGATTTTGGCGTATAGAATTGGCCACCTTTCTTACCCTCAGCATTAGCAAACTCGCCCAGGAAATATTCGTAAACACGCCCTAAAATGTCTTTTGACTTAGCCGATTCATCACCAAGTGCGACGTTGCCAATTAAATCAATCAAGCCACCCAAAGAAGATTTATCTAAATTCGGCTTGGCATAAGTTTTCGGTAAAATTCCTTTCAATGTAGGATTTTCTTTTTCGATAGCAATCATAGCCTCATCCAAATCTTTGCCAATACTTGGCAGCTTAGCCCGAGAATGCAAGTATGACCAACGAGCTGTTTTTGGCACCCAGAATACGTTTTCAGCCTTATATTCATCTTTATCTTCAGGATCAGCTCCGTCGTATTCCCCTTTTCCTTCTTTCAGCTTGCTATGATGCTCCTCAAAAGAATCAGATATATATTTGAGGAAAACCAAACCAAGCACAACATGTTTGTATTCAGCCGCGTCTATGTTTTTGCGAAGTTTATCAGCCGCTTTAAACAACTGCGCTTCGAATTTTTCTACCTTTTCTTTTTTCTTTTTTACCATAAAAATAATTAGAATATACAACTCCATTCTATCACCCATACACCCCTCTGTAAAGCCTCTAAAAAGCCAAAACTCGCCTAAAAGACGAGCTTTGTTGCCTAGAATTCTCTAGTAACTATACGTATCAACAACTGCTCCTGTCGGTGCTTGCAAAATCGCAGTGTCGCCATCATTATTCCAGATTGCCCAATTATAACCAAACCTGTATGTACCCGTATTAGTATAAACTCTTACATTTCCCTGTTTCCACAAACTAGCTTGGGGAAAAGTGAAGTCATGCTCAGCTTCGTCAACCACTACCCAACCCTTAAGGTTAATATCCATACGACCATAGTTAAAGATATCTACAAACTCATCTGCTTCACGTGACCAAGCACCATTAAAGAAAATACCGGCGATTTGAATATTTGAAGAAATTCTATTGATAGTAGAAGTTGTCACTCCCAACCCCGTTGACCGCATAATATCAAAAGCGTCTGCTGGACGACCTAAATAATGAGCCTGCAGATCAGCCGGATCAATGTACCAGGCTTCCCCATTGGCTTCTACATCAAGCAAAATTCTACCAGAGAATCGCTCGGCTAATTCAGTGTTACCACTCCCTACCATAACTCCAGGTAATTGCTCAATAGTAGCTGTTGTCGCTCCCAAACCTAATCCACGCATAATATCAAAGGCATCTACAGGTCGACCAAGGTAATAACGATAACCATCGACTGGATCAATATACCAAGCTTCACCCATACTATCGACTTGTAAGAGAATACGACCTTGTAAATTTTCTGCTGCTTTCGTGTGCATTTTAGTATAGGCCGCTGAAGACGTTTGTGGCAAAAACCCAACCACTAAAAAACTGACCACTAGGACAAGGATCCCAATAAATTTTTTTGTCATGTTTTTTTGTTTAATTATTTTCTTCTATGTATATTATATCCCAAGCAAACTTTATCTGCAATATCTAAATTATCCTGCTAATTGCCCACAAGCTCCTTGAATATCATCTGCAAATTTATGACGAGCAGTCACTGCAATACCTTCTTGCTCTAGAATTTTCTTGAATTTTTGTGTTTTTTCTTCAGAAGGTGATTTGTAATCAGCCGCCGTTTCATTATAAGCAATTAAATTCACAAAAAACAAATTATGCAAATTTTTGTGTAATAGTTTTGCCAATTCCCTGGCACAATCACCGGTATCATTGAAATTATCTAGCAACAAATATTCGATCATTAGTTTCCGATTTGTCTTATCTATGTAATATCTACCAGCATCAAGAATATCTTGAATAGAATATTTTTTATTTAGAGAAATGATTTCTTCGCGCAATTTATCATTTGGTGCATGCAGGGATATAGCCAAATTAAGAGGCAGATTT
>CAYSJE010000089.1:0-3949 GCA_964431345.1 uncultured Candidatus Saccharibacteria bacterium | reverse complement strand
CTGAAGTCTTTTTGAAATCAAAGACTCCGTAGCGATACAACTGATCTTTTGGTGTTTTTTGCCCTCCCATTATGACACCACCAACTTCATTATATTTATCAACTAATTGTTTAGTAAAAGAAGTCTTTGATTTTACTAGATCATCTCCAAAAGCATAGACAAAAGGCTCGTTGCCAACTAAGTTTTTTACATTTAGACATGGAGTACCATTCCCATAAGGACCTTTCTGTCTGACATAAGAAAAATTAGCCATGCTAGAAATTTTCTTGATTTCTTCTAGTAATTCTAGCTTACCTTGTTTTTTGAGATGTTCTTCGACTTCAAAAGTATTATCAAAATGATCTTCGACGGCTCGCTTGTCCCAACTAGTAACGATAATAATATCTTCAATTCCCGCTTCTACCATTTCTTCGACTACATACTGAATAATCGGCTTATCGACGATTGGTAGCATTTCTTTCGGCATGGTCTTAACAGCTGGCATAAATCTCGTGCCTTTACCGGCAGCTGTGATCACTCCTTTGCGAATTCTTTTCATGACTTTATTACAAAATTTAACTGTGAGTATCAGTTTTTATTATAACACAAAACTTAGTTTTCGGTTTAATTATACACTAAAAATGGCAATTTCCCAAATGCGGCCATCAACATGCCACGCCCACATAGGGGCATGGCTAGACATATAGCCTGGGCCCTATGTGGCCCAGGTGCTCAACGAACTTTGTAAATTTTGACCTTATCATTCTCAAAATCTAATTTCAGATAATCATGCTGATCAGGCTTGAAAGCTTTCCCCAGTTCGTTTGGTCCATAATAGAGATAAGTAATATTGTTTTCTTTGAGCCAGGCATGTTTACTAGTATTATCTTTGAAGAAATTTTCCAGACCTTGTTTTTTAGCTGGGAAATTAGCTGTTTGCAGATCATGGCCGATATAGACACGTTTACCTGTAAAAGCAGGGATGACAAAACCACTAATGTGCTCAGACAAAATTACATCATCGATGCTAGCATTTTTTTGTAGCCATTCTAAAGACTCACGTTCCACTGTTGGCAAGTAGAATGGCGTAGTTTTGTAAGCTTTCTGAACTTCAATAAATGACCAAATATTATAAGCGTTAGTTGGAATAATTGCGACTGCGCCGAGAACTATGATTATTATGATTACTAATCGGCGAATAGGTTCAGATTTGTTTTTGAATTTCTTGAAAAACCAGACAATACCAATTGCAGCCAAAATCCCCATTGGTACAAAAATCCCTTCGATAAATCGTCTATTGAAAGCAATTGGGATATATAGTAAAGGCCAGGTGCCCAGGAACCAAACGAGGAGAAAAAATGCATGGTTTGTAGGGACAAAACATGGTTTTGTCCCGTCATCAGAGACAGTACTAGGGGCTGTCCCTACGTGGCGTGAATTCTTTATGACAATAATTGTACCAATAACTGCAGCGACCAAAACCAAACCATAGCCTAGTAGATAATACTGAATATCAGGAGAAATTGTTCTACTCTGTTCAGCCCAACTCTTGAGAATTGGGATAGAAAAGAAAATCAAAAACTGATAAGCGATCCCTGGTAGAGCGACGAGGCAAACGACTAGCCATCTGAAAATATATTTCTTCGCTTCTTTGAAGTTGAATTTCTTCCAAGCCCAGATAATTATGCCAACAGCATAAGCGGTAATAATAAAATAAATAAAAACAGTCTCGTAAGTATGAAAGAAAGCTAGAAATAAATTGAATCCCCCACTGGCCACTAAGTATTTGAAATTGCCATTTTTGAATCCCAAAACAAAGAAAACAAAAGATAGCAATAAGCAAATTAGCGAAAGCTGAAAATGAGGCGAGGCAGAAAAAAGTAACAGTGGAACTCCTTCAGTGAGCCAGAGATCTACTGGGGCATCATAGAAATTCATAGTATAAATATTCGGGATTATTTCAGGGATAATTTGGTAGAAAAAATATCCAAATCCAGCTCCGCCTAGAGCCAAGATAAAGGCAATTAATCTAGTACTTCTTTGTTTGAGAAAAGCCGCAATCGCTAAATAAATAACCGGAATAGCCGCAAAAATTAGAATAATTCTGGCAATTTGAATCATTAAAATGCCATCAAGATTGAAAGTTTTGGCGAACATACCCATCATGAACCAGAAAGGCCGGACTTGCACCGGATCATGCGGCTCACTGGTAAATAAATTGTGATGAGTAATCGCTCCTTCTCTCACTTCTTCGATCATCGATAGATAAACATAGTGATCACCCGAAGCTCTATGATAATTAGCGAGATAAGTCATATCATCTGGCGTAGTCAGCCAGCCATAAATATACGGCAGAGTAGTTACAAAAATAACTAAAACAATCGCTATGATTATAAAAAGCCGCTCTTGTTTAGAAATTGATTTAATTATTTCTGAAATAGTCATAGACTTATTGTATCTTTTTTTGGAGAAAAATTAAAGCAGCCTTTGTTATTAAAATAAGGCTGCCCTGATTCACGTTTGATGAAATTTTCGATTACGCCTTTAGTACATTGACAATTGCCTGCCAGACATCTGAATCTTCAGCTTTATTGCCGATTTCGAGCATCTGTTCGGTTGAGAGTTTTTCAGTCTGCACAATTACCTGCCAGACTTTCCAATCCTTAGCTCCATTGCCGATTTCGAGCATCTGTTCGGTTGAGAGTTTTTCAGTCTGCACAATTGTCTGCCAGACATCTGAATCTTCAGCTTTGTTGCCGATTTCGAGTATCTGCTCAGTTGAGAGTTTTCCAGTTTTGATCAACGTGATACCTGTGTTGCAATTCATTTCATACCTCCTGATAAATTTTGATTGTGAACAATAATCAGATGTACTTTTACATGGCTGGCTGTTTTTGTCAATCAAAAAGCCGCCTAATTGGCGGTTTTTTGGCTTATTTGCGTACATTATCCCGGCGCTGGCCTACTCTCCCGGCCCCAGAAGGGACAAGTACCATCGGCGCTAAAGGACTTTACGATTGAGTTCGGGATGGGATCAAGTGTTACCCCTTTGCTAGAAGCACCGAGATGATATACACAAATGATTAGAAGCTAATTCTATCAACGCTAGAAAATATCATTAACAACGTTATAAAAGCAGCTACAACACAAATCATGCCAGTTAAGCTGATTGTTGCTTTATAACGTTGCCAAATTGGCAGTAGTTTTAACTTCATAAATTGCTAGTCAATTAAAATTATGTTTTGTTGGTAATCTGATTCAAGTAAGATCAATTAGTACTTCTCGGCTTAACTCCTTGCGGAGCTTCTACCTGAAGCCTATGTACGTCATCATCTCTGACGGATCGAAGAAATCTAATCTTGGGAACAGCTTCACGCTTAGATGCTTTCAGCGTTTATCTGTGCCAAACGTAGCTACCCAGCACTGCCCTTGGTAGAACAGCTGGTACACTAGAGGTTTGTTCTCCTCGGTCCTCTCGTACTAGAGGAGACTTCCCTCAAATTTCGACGCCCATGACAGATAGGGACCGAACTGTCTTACGACGTTCTGAACCCAGCTCGCGTACCGCTTTAATTGGCGAACAGCCAAACCCTTGGGAGCTTCTTCACCCCCAGGATGCGACGAGCCGACATCGAGGTGTCAAACTGTGCCGTCGCTGTGGACGCTTGGGCACAATTAACCTGTTATCCCCGGAGTAACTTTTATTCGTTGAGCTTTGGCAATCCTACGATTAACCATCGGATCACTAAGTTCGACTTTCGTCTCTGATCGATATGTACATCTCTCAGTTAAGCCACGCTTATGCCTTTGCACTTTACCTCGCGTTTCCATCGCGAAGAAGCGGACCTTTGTAAACGCCTCCGTTACACTTTAGGAGGCGACCGCCCCAGTCAAACTACCCATTAGGCACTGTACCCTATTTAAAAAATAAGGTTAGATTTAATATACAACAAGGGTGGTATCTCACGGG
>CAYSJE010000088.1:0-3969 GCA_964431345.1 uncultured Candidatus Saccharibacteria bacterium | reverse complement strand
CGTGCTATGGCGTAGCAAGCTCGTTGTGAATTCATTGCGCCGTAGCCCTCTCGCCGAAGGCGAGATGGCGGAGGCGAGTGGTGGGCCCGGCAGGAATCGAACCTGCGACCTGTCGGTTATGCTTACTACTATAGTTTTCACTACTCTTGCTAAGGCAAGATTTGTAGTCTGGGCTGTCTCTTCATCCCGCTTTAGCGGGAGCTCACCGTACAGTCTCTACACCTTCCCCGCCAGAAGCGGGGCTTGGCTCGGGATTGCCATGTTTTGCAACGCAGGTTTCCCCGAATTTGATGAGTTTACACTTGTTAATTACTCAACAAGTTGCCCTTGATTGAATGGATAGTTAGATCTATAATTAGGATATGAAAAGGAGGCTTAAATGTATATTTTGCGGCATTTTACTAAAAGGAAAGCAAAAAAAATATTGCTCAACTTCGTGTAAAAGTCATGTTTTGCAGAGTTACCCAGCTCAAAAAAAGCGAGGTATTAAGCGTAAGCTGCAGCTAGTGCGTTCACTTGGTGGCTGCTGTTCTGTTTGCGGATATAGGCAAAATTTGTCTGCACTTGTGTTTCACCACCAGGGAAATGATAAAGAATTCAAACTTGATATGAGATCCTTATCGAACAGAACACTTGAAAAAGTTCTTGTGGAAGTGAAAAAGTGTCGGTTGGTCTGCTGTAACTGTCATGCTGAATTACATAATCCTAATTTAGATTTAAATGATCAATCATTGAGCCGATCGCTCTAACCCCTGAGCTACGGGCCCTGAACTCCTTACTTTATACTACGGTAAAAAGTGTGCCAAGTCAATATGAAAAAACAGCCTCTCGTTAACAGGGCTGTTTTTCTATTCTTCCTTTATTATTCAGTTATTTGTATAAATCTAGTTTACTCTGAAAGATTCAAAAATTTCCTCAAACTGTGGTTCGAATTTATCAAAATCGTCTGGGGAAGTAACGTAAGTCATAATATATAAATTGCCATTGGCGATGACATAGGCTTGAACCCAAGTGCCCTCGATTTCTTCTTCTCCTCCTTCGCAGATAATTTTCTTGGCTGGTAAGCCTGTCAAAGTAAAATCAATTTGCTCTTTTACTCTGCAACCTTCTTCTTCTAGAGTTGGAACTGCGGCGATGACATAAGCTTCTAGATTTATGGGTAAACCTTCCATGTCAACTTTCTGGAGACTGAAATTTTCGTAGAAAACATCAGCTTCATTTTCTAGAGGAGAAATAAAAGTGACAACTTCTTCACCAGTACCTGCTTCTACATCCCAGCCTTCTGGATAATCTAGGCTAATTCCGTGAGTATTGCTGGCGTGAGTCAAAAAACCGTCTTTTGTTTCATGAGCGGGGAGGTCAGGAGGGACTGTTGCTTGATTAGTGTTGTTGCTACAGCCTGTGATGACTAAGGCTAATCCAAGAATTAAACAAGTTGTAAGGATAATTTTCTTCATATTTTCTAAGTTAGAATTATGAACTAAGTATACAGTTTGTGCTAGCTAGTTGCAATTTGTTTATTTTTTGCTAAACTAAAACAAGGATTAATGAATGAATCTATGGAGCGTAATGGTAAATATGATGAATATCTTCGCCAGATGAAGGAAGGTGAGGCCAGCCAGGCCGAATCGTTAAAGTCTTCAAATAAGGAAAAATGGACCGGGCGGGAGAAGAAGGCCTTGACGGGAGTAGTCGCGATCGGGTTATTATTGACGATGTTATATTTTGGCGATTCGACACGGTCGCCTTACGGGTTGGATGACCAGAAAGAGGATGATAAATCTACACCAATAGGTATTGTTGACTCAGATTCAAGCAGCGAATTGTCTGAGATGAAAAAGTCTGAGAAGATTAGGCGAGAAACCACGTCATCAGTACAAAGTAGAGAGTCGCAGACAGAAAACGAGGAAGAAGGCGCGAAAATGGAAAGAGATGAAAAGGCGGGGGAAAAAGCAGCAAGGTCATACACCCGTACTGGTGCAATGAGGTCTTGGAAATATTTAGATGATTATGAGCGAGAGAAAATACTAGCGGGTGATAACGAAGCTTTCATAAAATTTAAGGAAGAAATTATTCAAATAATGGAAGATCTTGAAGAAGAAATTATTCAAAAAGTTGAAGATCAAATACAGCGATATTGGGGTGGTATGCTTGAGGCGCAAGTCGATTCAATTTCAAAATCAATCAATGGTATCAATAATACTAATAATCTAAGTGAGCTGAATGAATATTTGGGAGCTAACGATGAATATTTTACTCCTTTTAAATAATTATGAATAAATTACCAAAACATTTTGATTTTGCCACGCGTGAAGCGTATTGGCAGAAATTCTGGGAAGACGAGAATGTTTTTACATTTGATGCAGCCTCGAAGAAAAAAGTTTATTCAATAGATACTCCACCGCCAACAATTTCTGGCAAGCTTCATGTTGGCCATGCTTCTAGTTATACGCAAGGCGATATGGTAGCCAGGTATCACAGAATGAAAGGTGAAAATGTTTTCTATCCATTTGGGACAGATGATAATGGCTTGCCGACACAGAAATTAATTGAGAAGGAAAAAAAAGTTAGAGCGATAGATTTAGGGCGAGACAAATTTGTGAAATTGGTTCTCGAAACTTTGGAGAAAGAATTTAGGCCTTCATATATAGCTGAGTTTAAACGAGCGGGATTAAGTTCTGATTTCACTTTGTCATATTCAACTATTGATGACAGATCTAGACGATTAGGCCAATGGTCGTTTATAGAATTATACAAGAAAGACAGGGCTTATCAGCAGGATTCTCCAACCATGTGGTGCCGAGCTTGCCGAACAGCAATTTCTCAAGTAGAGCTTGAAGATGAGGAATTGGATTCGACTTTTAATGACATTATTTTCAAAGTAGATGGCAAAGATTTAGTAATTGCTACGACTCGTCCGGAATTGCTTCCGGCTTGTGTCGCTGTTTTCTATCATCCCGAGGATAAGCGTTATCAGAAATTTGAAGGTAAGAAAGCAAAAGTTCCGCTGTTTGATTTTGAAGTGCCGATCATGGCTGACAAACGAGTCGATATGGAAAAGGGAACGGGAATAGTAATGAATTGTACATTTGGTGATCAGATGGATATGGAATGGCAGAAAGCTTACAAGCTTCCGATCAAAGAAGCAATTGGCCCTGATGGTAAGATGACAGAGATCGCCGGGAAGTATAAGAGACTATCAATTCCTGATGCTCGAGAAAAAGTAATTGAAGATATGAAACAAACCGGGCTTTTGAAAAACCAGCAGAAAATTAAACATACTGTCAATGTACATGAACGTTGTGGGACAGAAATTGAATTTCTGAAATCGAAACAATGGTTTATTAAATATCTAGATCTCAAAGATAAAATGTTAGAGTGGGGGAATGAATTGAAGTGGTTCCCAGAATTTATGCAGAATCGATATGATAATTGGGTCAAAGGTTTGCAATGGGATTGGTGTATTTCGCGTCAGATTTTCTACGGCATTCCATTTCCGGTTTGGTATTGTAAGGATTGTGGTGAAGTTATTTTGGCCGAAGAAAAAGACTTACCGGTTGATCCGTTAAAAGACAAACCCCCCGTAGATAAATGTCCGAAGTGCGGCAAATCTGAGTTTGAAGGCGAGGCTGATATTATTAACACTTGGGCAACTTCATCGCTGTCGCCACAAGTTGGTGATGAGTTGGCAAAAGAGCGAGGCTTAGAGAAAGGAGTGTTTCCGCAAAACTTGCGTTTACAATCACACGATATTATTACGTTCTGGGTATTCAATACTGTAGTAAAATCGCAATTGCATTTCAAAAAAAATCCATTCAAAGATGTTTTGATTAGTGGCTGGGTGCTTGATTCAAAAGGTAAGAAAATGAGTAAGAGCAAAGGCAATGTAGTTGAGCCCCAAAAAGTTTTTGATGAGTTTGGTGTCGACGCCTTTAGATATTGGGCAGCAGGGGCGTCTCCTGGGACTGA
>CAYSJE010000087.1:0-4006 GCA_964431345.1 uncultured Candidatus Saccharibacteria bacterium | reverse complement strand
AGGTTGTTCGATATGAAACGAATATGGGAAAAGGCTACGCCTTGAGAGCTGCATTTGATCATTCGACTGGAAATGTAATCATCTTTTTTGACGCTGGCCTAGATTATCAGCCAGAGCATATTATGAGGTTTTGGGAGGAATTAGAGAGAAACAAGGCTGATATCGTAATTGGCTCAAAGAGGCACCCAGATTCTGAGGTGGATTATCCTCTGCAACGTCAAATAATCAGCAAATTCGCTCAATTCACAGTTAAAATTCTATTCAATCTGAATGTGAAAGATACTCAGGTTGGAATGAAAGTTTTCAGAAGAGAAGTTTTAGAAAATATTTTACCTAGAGTTCTAGTGAAGAGATATGCTTTTGATATTGAAATCCTAGCTCTTGCTCAACGTTACGGTTATAAGATAGTAGAAGCACCAGTCAAAATGAATTTTAACTTTGCAACCAGTAGCGTAAACCTAAAAGCTATCTGGCATAGCGCCTGGGATACATTTTCAGTTTTTTATCGTGTAAAAATATTGAAATACTACGATAAACCAGCAGTCGAGAGAGAAAGAATGCTGGCAAAATACAAAAAATAAATGAACCCAAAAGTTTCTATAATTATCCCTGTTAAGGAAGTCAATGATTATATTCGGGAATCAATCCCAAAGATTTTGGCAATGGATTATGATAATTTTGAAATTGTAATTGTCGTTGATGTGGAAAGCAAAGAAACTTGGCCGAAGACACGCTATGTAAAGGCAAAGCACAACGAAACTCCACCAATAAAACGAGACATGGGAGTAGCCGAAGCAGACGGCGGAATAATTGCCTTTATGGATGATGATGCCTATCCAAGACCAGACTGGCTCAAGAATGCCGTACGCCACTTTGCACATCCAGAAGTTGGTGCTGTTTATGGGCCAGCTGTTACTCCTTCAAGTGATGGCTTGTGGGCACAAGTCTCAGGAGAAGTTTTCTCTTCTCCGCTGACTTCTTGGAAATATATTTATCGCTATCAGCCAGCGGGTAAATTCTTTCGAGAACTCAAGAATATCGATTGCCACAAATGCAAAGAAGCAAAAAATTGCCAGGCATCCGAAAATATTTTTACGGTAGAAGACGCGCCTAGTGTAAATTTGTTAGTTAAGAAAGATGTGTTTAAGGAAGCTGGAGGATTCGATTGTCATTATTATCCAGGGGAAGATACAAAACTTTGCCTAGCTATTCTCAAGTTGCACAAAAAAATTGTCTACGATCCAGATGTGTATGTTTGGCACCATCGACGTGACTCGCTTTACAAACATTTCCAGCAAAGTGGTAGATATGCTATGCATAGAGGTTTTTTTGCTAAAAAATATCCAGAAACTTCACTGCATTGGCATTACTTTATACCAACGATCTTTGTCGGATTTGTAATTGCTTCACTCGCTGTTTTTCTGTTGCCAACCAGTCCTATTTGGCTTGTTTGGACTTGTGCTATAATTTGGATAATCTATGCTATAATGCTGCTTACATCAGGAATAGTTAGCATGTTGAGGCAAGAAAAATTAGTGACTGGATTGTTAGTGATACCTATTATTTTTTTGACGCATATGGTTTATGGTGTCGGGATAGTTTCAGGGCTATTCGTTAGAAACCTAAAAAGATAATTATGAAAATTTTTGTCTCCTATCCGCCATACGAATCCGAAAAGGGAATCCCTTGCCTTACTCAAAATAGGCAATTTCAGTGGTTCAACAATCCTTCTTTCATACCACCAGTTGTGCCAATGACAGCTGCCACAATGCTAAAGCAAATGGGACATGGTGTTATTTGGAATGATGCCATTGCACAAAAATGGTCTTACAAAAAGTTCCTAGGTTACATTGAGCAGGAAAAACCAGACCTTTGGATCACTGAGGTGAAAACCCCCGTCATCACACCTGCCTGGAAAACAATTGCTGATATAAAGAAAGTTTCTCCAAATACAAAGATCATTCTAATGGGAGATCACGTGACAGCCTTGCCAGAAGAATCTTTTAAGAAAAGCAAAACTGATTATGTCGTAACTGGTGGGGACTATGATTTTTTATTGGCAAATTTGGTAGAGCATCTGACAGATCAAAAAGAATTATCTGATGGTATTATGTTCAGAAACGGGAGTGAGATCAAAAAAGGAACAAAGCAGCTTGAATTTGAACTGGATGACGCGCCATTTATTGATCGTGATTTGGTTAAATGGAAATTGTATCAACAGCATTGGTTCAGGCGAACACCAGGTACATATATAATGTCAGCCAGGGATTGCTGGTGGGGCAAATGTACTTTTTGTGCGTGGACAACTTTATATCCAAAATTCAGACAACGGTCACCGCAAAATGTTCTAGATGAAATAGGCGAGTTAATTGAAAAGCATGGGGTGAAAGAAATTATGGATGATGCAGGAACAATTCCTGTAGGGAAATGGCTCAAGGAATTCTGCGAGGGCATGGTAGAACGTGGCTATAGTAAAAAAGTGAAGCTGAACTGCAACCTCAGGGCAGGAGCTATTAAGTCGCAGGCAGAATATGACTTGATGGCTAAAGCAGGATTCAAACTTCTATTATATGGTGTTGAATCAGTCAATAAGGAAACTCTAAAAAGAATTGATAAAGGGCGAACCGATCCTTATGACATTGTTAAGGATTGCCAAATGGCAAAAAAGGCAGGTTTAAAACCCCACCTAACTGTAATGATGGGTTACCCTTGGGAAACCAAAGATGATGCCCAGAAAACATTTGCCTTTATAAAAAAGATAATGGTTGGAGGTTTAGCAGATTCATTACAAGCCACTATTGTCGTTCCGTACCCGTGGACACCCCTGTTTAAGCAATGCCAAAAAAATGACTGGCTTAAAACAGAGGATTGGGATCGATATGATATGCGAGAATCAGTCATGAAATCAGAATTAGATACCAAGACAATTCTCAAATTCACTCACGACATGTATTCTGCTGTAGCAACGAACCCAAAGTTTTTATATCATCAGATTTCATCAATTAGAGACATCTATGATGTGAATTATTTATTCAAGACAGCTAAACAACTTGCTTTTGGTAAATTCAGAGATTTCGGTAAAAAAAACACTGCGGGCAAAAATGATTCATGCTAGTTAAGAAAACTATATGGCAAAGAAGAAAAAAACAGCCTTTATAACTGGTGTGACAGGACAAGACGGTGCTTGGCTGGCCAAGCTTTTGCTGGATAAAGGCTACAAAGTATATGGAGGAGTGCGCTGGACAAGTCGAAACGATTTCGCAAACTTAAATTTTCTAGGAGTAACTGATAAAATAGAATTAGTAGATTTTGACCTGTGCGAATACAGCAATATCTACAATACTATTAAATCTATTAAGCCTGACGAGTTCTATAATTTAGCGGCTATTAGTTTTGTTGCGGTTAGTTTTGAACAACCAATTCTCGTTGGCCAAACCAATGCAATAGGTGTTGCCAATATTCTAGATATTTTGGTGACATTGAGTCCGAAAACAAAATTCTATCAAGCGTCAACAAGCGAGATGTTCGGAAAAGTTCAAGAAACTCCGCAAACAGAAAAAACTCCTTTCTATCCACAAAGTCCTTACGCCATTTCTAAACTATACGCGCATTGGACAACAGTGAACTACCGAGAAAGCTATGATATGTTTTGCGTTTCTGGAATACTCTTCAATCACGAGAGTGAACTTCGTGGTGAAGAATTTGTGACTCGCAAAATAACCATGAATGTAGCAAAATGGGCAACTGGCAAAAAAGAAGTTCTTGAATTAGGAAATATGAATACATGCCGAGATTGGGGTTATGCGAAGGAATATGTTGAAGGTATGTGGCGCATGTTGCAAGCAAAAAAGCCAGACACTTATGTTCTGGCAACCGGAAAGACTACTAAAATTCGTGACTTTGTTGACCAAGCCTTTATGGCTATTGGGAAGAATCTTCAGTGGAAAGGTAAGGGGAAAAATGAAAAAGGCTATGATAAAAAAACAGGCGAGCTGATTGTTAGAGT
>CAYSJE010000086.1:0-4031 GCA_964431345.1 uncultured Candidatus Saccharibacteria bacterium | reverse complement strand
CATTACTATACCTTACCAGTAAGCAATAAGGTCGCGATTGTTTATGCAGTGCCTAATGGGTACTTTGATGAAATCCCTAAAAGAGAAGTCCGAGAAGTTGAGGCTAAAATGTACAAATATCTTGATTCACAAAAAGCCCAGTTTATGAAAGAGCTCGCGACTCAGGAATGGACTGATGAAATAGAAGCCGAGCTTAAAAAGTCTGTAGAAGAATTTATGGCAGCGCAACCGAAGAAAAAAGAAACTTCTAAATAAGAGACTATGGCTCAACAAGGCAAAATTATAAAAAGGCGCATTCAATCGATCAGCAATACCAAGCAGATAACAAAAGCTATGGAAATGGTTGCCGGCGCCAAAATGAGAAAGGCTGTTGAAGCAGCCTCGGCTTCGCGCACCTATGCAACTAAGGCTTGGGAGCTACTGACAAACCTTTCAGAGAGAGTTAACCCGCAACAACACGAATTATTGTCAATCAGACAGATCAAAAAAGTATGCGTAATCTTTTTTAGTTCAAACCGAGGCTTAGCCGGATCTTTTAATTCTAATCTGAATAAAAAGCTAGAACAGTTCATTATGAGCCCCAATATTATTAAGCACCATGATGCGGATTTAAAAAATATCGAGCAATGCGTCGAAAAAATATCCGACTTAGAAATTGATTACCTAACTGTCGGTAATAAAGGTGCTCAGTACTTACGAAAAAGCAATCGAAAGGTTATCGCTGCCTTTGATAGTCTCAATGACACTCCTACAATTGATAGCATAAGGCCAATTACTAAAATAGCCATCGATGAGTATCGTAAGGGAAATTATGATCGAGTCGTAGTTGTTTATTCTGATTTTATTTCTGCCCTGGTTCAAAAGGCTAAAATTAGGCAATTGTTACCAATTTCAAAGTTTGATATCGAAAAAACTATTCTAACCGCTGGAGGTGATAAAATATCAGCCGAAAAACCCAAAAAACTTACCGGGAAAAAGGATGCTACTTGTTTATTTGAACCTTCAGCAGATGAAGTCATTAATAAATTATTAGTAAATATGGTGCAAGTTCAAATTTATCAAGTTGCACTAGAAACATCAGCATCAAAATTTTCAGCCCGCATGGTCGCAATGAGAAGTGCCACTGAAAATGCTGAAGAAATGACAAAAGAATTAGTTTTGTCTTATAACCAATCAAGACAAGCTTCCATCACCCAGGAAATAGCTGAAATAGCTTCTGGAGCAGAATCAATGTAATCGTTTTTTGATCTTATTTTACTATTTTATAAAGGAAATATATAAATACTATGGTTAAAGGTGAAATTAAACAAATTATTGGTCCAATTGTCGATATTGCTTTTGCAGAAAAGTTACCTGACATTTTTGAGGCTTTGGAAATCAGAAAACCAGATGACGATGTTGTAGTACTTGAAACCCAACAGCATTTGGGGGAAAACATGGTACGTACAATCGCCATGAGTCCTACTGATGGCCTACGACGTGGCCAAGAAGTGGTCGCCACGGGAAAGCCAATTACAATTCCGGTTGGGAAGGAAACACTGGGACGAATGATCAATGTTGTTGGGGATCCAGTTGATGGCAAAGAAGCCCTAAAAACTGAAGAAAAATGGTCCATTCACAGAAAAGCTCCAAAACTAGAAGATCAGTCTGTTAAGTATGAAATTTTCGAAACAGGAATCAAAGTAATCGATCTGATTTGTCCTTTTGTTAAAGGTGGAAAAGTTGGATTATTTGGTGGAGCCGGTGTTGGGAAAACTGTCGTGATCACTGAGCTTATTCATAATATTGCTAAGCAACATGGCGGTCTCTCTGTATTTGCCGGTGTTGGTGAGAGAACTCGCGAAGGAAATGAGCTTTATAAAGAAATGAGTGAATCTGGAGTTCTCAAGAATACGGCACTAGTTTTTGGACAAATGAACGAACCACCTGGAGCTCGTGCTCGAGTGGCCTTAACTGGTTTAACTCTTGCTGAATATTTTAGAGACAAAAACAATCAAGACATTCTATTCTTTGTTGATAATATCTTTCGCTTTACCCAAGCTGGTTCCGAAGTTTCTGCCCTACTTGGTCGAATCCCATCTGCTGTCGGCTACCAGCCGACTCTGGCAACAGACATGGGTTCTATGCAAGAGCGCATTACTTCTACAAAGAGCGGTTCGATTACATCTATTCAGGCCGTTTATGTCCCGGCTGATGATTTAACTGACCCTGCGCCAGCAACTACTTTTGCTCATCTTGATTCTACCGTTGTGCTGAATCGCTCGCTGGCAGAACTCGCAATATATCCTGCGGTTGACCCACTGGACTCTAATTCAACTATCCTTGACCCAAATATTGTCGGTAAAGAACATTATGAAGTCGCCCGAGAAGTTCAGAAAGTTCTACAAAAATACAAAGACTTGCAAGATATTATCGCTATTCTAGGTATTGAGGAATTATCAGATGGAGATAAAATCACTGTTGCCAGGGCAAGGCGTATACAGAAATTCCTCTCTCAACCTTTCTTCGTAGCTGAACAATTCACCGGCATGGGTGGTAAATATGTTTCCCTAGCTGACACTATCAGAAGTTTCAAAGAAATATTAGAAGGCAAACACGATGATAAGAGTGAACAAGATTTCTATATGAAGGGTTCTATTGATGAGGTGAAATCTTCTAAAAAATAACTATGTCTGATTACAAAAAAATCAAATTCAATCTAATAACACCTGAGAAAGTTGTTTTGGAAAAAGAGATTGATGAGGCAATCGTTCCGACTAAAGAAGGTTTAATCGGAATTTTGCCGAACCATACTGCCCTGGTATCACTCTTGAAACCGGGTGAAATGATTTTGCGTTCTGAAAATAAAGAAGAATTTCTGGCTGTAGGCACTGGAAGTGTCGAAATCCTAAACGGCAGCTTAACTATCTTGGCAGATGCCGCTGCCAAAGCTGAAGAGATTGATTTAGACAAAGCCGAAGCAGCCCGTAAAAAGGCTGAAGAAATAATGGAGCAAATCGAACCAGAAAGTCCAGAATACACTGCTATGATGGCTAGGATCCAAACTGATCTTGCCTGGGCTAGGGTTGCTAAACGAAAGAAATACCGTAAAAAAAAGGACTATAAAATGGAACAAAAATAATGAAACCGATGTATAAACACGCTATGAAAGTCCTTGTCGTGCAATTACTGATTATTCTTATTCCCCTACTCGCCTTAGCTATTCCCGGCAGACTTTTAGATAAGTATTTAGGGACTTCACCATTCTATCTCATTATTGGGGTTGTTATTGCTTTAGGTATTACCGTTAGTCTTTCGTTTCTAGTTGTCAAAAAAATGACCGCCCGACTTGAAAATATTGCTAGAAAGGGCGAAAAAACTAAGAAAGAATTATCTAATCAAGAAGATGATGATGATGATGAAGATAAAAGTAAACTTATATAATGCTTCACCTATCTATAAAAGCTGAACAGTTAACGGAATTTCTGGGATTCCCTATTACCAACACTTTCTTAGCCACAATTTTGACCACAATAGTTTTTATTGTATTGGTAATAGTTATTTCCAAGAAAAAATCTCTTGTACCGAAAGGTTTCTATAACGCCATCGAAGCTCTGTTTGAAGGAATCCTGAAATTCATGGACGGAGTTACAGATAGTCGCAAGAGAACCCTGAAATACATGCCAATCATTGTATCGCTATTCTTCTTTATCCTTGTTGCGAATCTATTAAGTCTGACACCTATATTTGGACCTATTACAGTTGATAAATTAATAGGTGGAGAAATGCAAGCTGTTCCATTATTTAGAAATGCAATTAGTGATTATTCAATCCCGTTTATATTTTCTTTAGTTGGTGTCGCTGTCCTGCAGTTCTATATCATAGCCAAAGGTGGACTCCTTTATTACATGCGTAGATTCCTCCCCTGGTATCCCCCACCGGAAGATGCAAAAACTGTTGTAGATTACGGGAAATGGCTAGGTATGACGCTTTTTGATACGGCGCTGGGACTGATAAATATTATCAGTGAGTTAGCAAAGATGGGTTCTCTG
>CAYSJE010000085.1:0-4066 GCA_964431345.1 uncultured Candidatus Saccharibacteria bacterium | reverse complement strand
ATGGGTTTTTTAACAGTTCCGATTACTTTTAAACTTGTCAATTCATACCTATTGACATGGTCAATAGATTCCTTGGCGAGAGCTCTAATTGCTGTTGGAGCCGAGTAAAACTGATTAACCTTAAATTTGTCAACGATTTCCAAAAAGCTCTTGACAATTTTACCCCCTGTGCTAAACTGCAACTGTAAAAGAATTAATTTAGCTTCTTTATGGCAAAAAACAACCTTCATGTGGTAATGCACAACGGACAATGGGCTGTTAAACAAGAACGGCAATCGTCTCCCCTATCCACACACAAAACTCAATCAACAGCAGAAAAAAACGCGAGGACTCTGGCTAAACGAGCTCACCTAGAAGTCTATCTCCACGGCCGAGATGGTAAAATTAGAGAAAGGAACACTTATGGACCAGATCCATTCCCGCCACGCGGGTAAGGCAAAACCTAGAAAGAATAATCCCACCTTTGAAGAAAACGGGAAGCGACGAGTTTCCTGTCCCGCATGTGGCGTAAAACTAGCAACAAAGGGAGGAGGAGCAATATATACTTATATTGGTGAGACAAAACCACGATCATTAGAGTGTTGCTGCTGCAAAGAACTCTTCACAGTTAACCCACCATATAAAATAACTGACGAAAACGGAGATGATTTCTGGATGTGGGGAGTTGCTGACAACCCAACGGCCACTGCTGTCTTGACACCAGTGGATTGCGAAGCTACAATACCAGCAGAAGACGATTTGAGCGAAAGCTAAATGTCCCCATCACAATTGACTTTGAGTTAAGAATAGCCCTAAAGGGCTTGAAAGGACTCAGTTAGACCGAAAATGGTTCGGTTTTACTGAGTCCTTTTTAGTTAATAAAATCAAACACTATGCCAAAGAAAAAACTTACCATCCATCACATCCCCATCAACGATCTCAAACCAGCCAAGTACAATCCCCGACACTGGGATGAGCAGGCAACATCGCAACTAAAACAAAGTCTGAAAAAATTCGGATTCGTTGATCCGATTATTGCCAATGGCGCGCCTAAACGCCATAACACAATCATCGGTGGTCATTTCCGCTGGAAAGTAGCAAAAGAACTTGGGATCAAAAGAATTCCCGTAGTTTACGTAAACCTTCCTAACCTCGACAAAGAGAAAGAGCTAAATCTCCGCCTCAACCGTAACACCGGAGAATTCGACCTGGCACTGCTAAAAAAATTTGATGTTGAACTGTTACTAGATGTCGGATTTGATGACAATGACCTGGAAAATATTTGGAATGATGTTCTGGAAACAGAAGATGATAACTACGATACCGACAAAAAACTGGATCAAATCAAAGCAGCAAAAACCAAAGCTGGCGATATTTATCAGCTTGGAAAACACCGTTTGATTTGCGCCGACGCCACCGATCCGGCAACAGTAACTAAGCTTATCACAACAAAGACTGTGAACATGATCTATTGTGACCCGCCATATAATATCAAATTGGATTACCAGTCTGGTATAAGCACCAAGGGAAAATATGGTGTTGCATCAACCAAAGATAATATGCCAGATGAACACTACAAGCAGTTCCTCCAAAAATCTCTGACCAACGCCATATCAGTAGCCAAAGAAGACTGTCACATTTTCTACTGGTGTGACGAAAAATATATCGGGATGCTACAGAGCCTGTATCGCGAACTGGACATCAACCCCCTACGTGTTTGCCTATGGATCAAGAATAATTTCAACATGACTCCACAAGTTGCCTTTAACAAAGTATATGAACCATGTGTTTACGGTACAAAAGGGCAACCATACTTAGCTCAAAAATCTACCAGCCTGAATGAGGTCATGAACAAAGAGATCGGATCGGGCAACCGTGCCCTCGACGATATCCTAGACCTGATAGATATCTGGCTAGTAAAACGAAAGGCGGCTAAAGAATACAGACACCCAACTGAAAAACCACCAACCCTTCACGAAAAAGCAATCCGACGTTGCACGAAACTAGATGATACAATCCTTGATCTCTTTGGTGGTAGCGGCTCTACTCTTATCGCTTGCGAGCAAATGAAGAGAAAATGTCTCATCTGTGAAAAAGAACCAATCTTTTGCGATCTTATCATCGATCGCTTCCAATCATTAACTGGTAAAAAGGCCAAACTATTATGAAAAACATCAAAGTCAATTCAATCATCAAACTTGGTAATCACATACTTGCCTGTGGCGATGCTACTGACCAGCAGCTAGTCAGTACACTTGTCAAAAATGAAAAGATCGATCTTATTCTGGCAGATCCGCCTTATGGCGTTGCTTATGTCGAGGGTAAAAAGAATTTTAATCAATCAACTGACAATCATCAAGTAATTACTAACGATCACTTACAAACGGATTTGGAATACCAGTATTTTACGAGCAAATGGCTAGAAACTGTCAAAGCATCATTGGCACCCAAGAACGCAGTGTATATATTCAACTCCGATAAGATGATCTTTGCCTTGCGTGATGGCCTACTGGATCAAGGCTTCAAGTTTGCCCAATTACTGATTTGGCTAAAGACTCAAGCAACAATCGGCCGACTGGATTACTTGCCTCAACATGAACTAATTGCCTATGGATGGTATGGTCGTCATCAGTTTAGAAAATCAAAAGATAAAAGCGTCATTTGCTATCCGCGAACAAGTCATAATAGTTTACATCCGACTATGAAGCCCGTTGGATTATTACGCCGACTAATATTGAACAGTAGCAAAACAGGAAGTGTTGTATATGACCCATTCGGCGGATCCGGATCAACGCTGATTGCCTGTGAGCAGACAAAACGCCGATGCTTGATGATTGAAAAGTCGCCCAAATATTGCCAGATAATAATTAATCGCTTTAACAAACTATATGGAAAGACCAAACAAAACAACTAAAGCCAGAATCAAGCAGAACAAAGAACTAATTATCGAGCAATTTCGAAAAACACCAGTAATTCAGATTGCTTGTGAAAAAATCGGAATAGGTCGCGCGACCTATTATCGCTGGTGCCAACAAGACAAAGCCTTCCACTCATCAGCTATACAAGCTCTGAAAGAAGGTATTCAGATGATTAACGATATGGCGGAATCACAACTACTGGGTGCTATTCGGGACAAAGAAATGACGGCTATTAAATTCTGGCTCAAACATCATCACCCGATCTACTCAACCAAAATCGAACTCACCTCTTCCGAGCAATCGAATGAAGGATTAACTAATAATCAAAAGGATCTTCTCAAGAAAGCACTTGAGATGGTCGCTTTTAACAAAAAGGATACTGATGAAAAATCAACAACTACTAAACCAACTAAGTAGCGACCCATCTCTGCGCAAAGCCGCGGCCAGAGAAAGCCATAGATTATTCTTCCCCTTATACCTTGGGCACTATATCAAGTACCATATTGCTCCTTTTCAGGAAGAAATGTTTGCGATTTCTGAAGATCCGGAAATTGAACTAGTAGTAATTACGGCTTTTCGGTATTCAGCTAAATCTACAATAATGACGTTTTCCTACCCTATTTGGGCAATACTCGGAAAACCACAAAAAAAGTTTGTTTTGATTGTAAGCCGAACTCAAACTCAAGTGCAATCCCACATGGATAACATAAAACAAGAATTAGAGACAAACACTCTCTTGAGATCAGAACTTGGACCATTCCAGGAAGAAAAGAGTCTTTGGCGATCAAGCAAACTAGTTTTCAAGAAGAAGAATGCCGCTATCGTTTCTGTTTCGATGGATCAAAGCATTCGCGGTATCCGACACATGGAACACCGCCCAGATCTAATTATTTGTGATGATATCGAAGATTTGGGATCCGTTGCGACACAAGAATCTAGAAATAAGACCTATCAATGGCTTACTAGAGAAGTTATGCTAACCAAATCTGATAATACCAAAATAGTTATAGTCGGTAATAAACTTCATGAAGACTCTGTTCTTATACGACTCAAAGATAAAATTGCCAAAAAAGAACTTCTCGGGATATATCGATCTTACCCCATTATCTCATCCGATAATGACATTTCTTGGCCCGGACGATTCCCTGATATAGTCGCCATAAAAAAAC
>CAYSJE010000084.1:0-4086 GCA_964431345.1 uncultured Candidatus Saccharibacteria bacterium | reverse complement strand
CTCTATTGATAATATCTTCGACTTTAATTCTGTGGGTATGAAGTGGGGTTACTTGGTTCTCTTTTACGATTATGATCTTTTCGCAATAATTTTTTCTGGTCTTATTGAGTATTCCATTTCGCAGGTTGAAATTGATTAAACCAACTTTTTCAAAGTTCCCACTGCCAAAATCTGTGATATCCCAACCCAACCCGCGTTCAATAATTTCTTTTGCTAGCTCACCTTTATTTTTCCATTCTTCTGGTTTCCAATATGCCCATTTGGTCAATTTGAAATTTTGAGTTTTGAAAAATTTAATTGCTTCGAATATTGCCTGGTTTATCTCACTTCTTTTTATTTGGATACGCCTCCCTCTAGTTCAAGTTTATGTTCTATTATATTTTGATATTTGTAAAAAGTCAAGAAATTTAAATCTTAATTTACAAATATTTACAAATATTACAGTAATTTTACGAAAAATAATTGACATTTACATATAAATGTTTCATAATAAACTTAAAATGTACCATCATTCTTTTTCTACTTGATTAAATGTTAGGTGTTATATAAATGAAATATTCTACGAATAAAAAAGCTTTAGATCCAATTGGTGATGCAGAAAAAATCCAAGAGCTAAAACTTTGTGCAGTCCACCATAGGAAAAAACTGCTTGAATTAGGAAAAGACTTGAGCATTCGCCTTCATTATGGAGCTACAACAAGTAGTGTGGAAATTTTAACTACATTATATAAAGTTTGGATGACGTACGATTCCGAAGAACCACAATGGAATGATAGAGATCGTTTTGTTTTAAGCAAAGGCCATGCTGCCCCTTCTTTATATATCACGCTATCAAGCTGTGGTTTCTTTCCAGATAGTGAGTTCAAGAATTTTAGAAGACTGCATAGTATGCTTCAGGGGCATCCCGATCGAAAAAAGACTCCGGGTGTAGACTGCTCTACAGGATCATTAGGACAGGGGTTTCCTGTTGCAGCAGGAATGGCGCTTGGAGGAAAAGCTGATAATGCTTCGTATAAAGTATATGTTTTAATGAGTGATGGCGAATGCAATGAGGGGTCTATTTTGGAAGCGGCGTTAATCTCAGCAAACTATAAACTCGATAACTTTATAGTTTTACTTGATTGGAACAAAAAATCTTCTTATGGGGAAATGAAAGGGCGAAATGATGTTGTTCCGCTTGACAAGAAATGGGAAGCATTTGGCTGGAATACAATAATGTGTGATGGACATGATTTCATTTCACTTACTCAGGCGTTAGAAAATGCCGAAAACGCCAAAGACCAACCTTCTATTTTGTTATGTAATACGGTAAAGGGCAAAGGAATCCCATATGTAGAAAATAATCGAACCCCTTCAAATTTCATGTTAAGTGATAAACAGTATACTGAGGCTATGGCATATTTGGAAACATTAGAGGTAGAAATATGTTTATGAAATTAGAAGCAGAAGATATTACTACCGCATATGGCGAAGCGTTAGTAGAAGTAGGTAAATTTTATCCTAACATTATTGTTCTGAATTCTGACATTGCGGATTCCTGCAAAACGGAAGCTTTCCTTAGAGCTTTTCCAGAGCGGGCTTTTGATTTGGGGGTAGCCGAACAAAGCTTACCAACGATTGCAGCAGGATTGTCCCTAGTAGGAAAAATTCCTTTTTACAATAGCTTTGCAGTGTTCGCGGTTAGTAGAGGGGTTGATATGATCCGCCAGTCCATTGCGTATAATGCCGCAAATGTGAAAATTGTAGGACATGGGGCAGGTCAGTCTATGGGTTATACCGGACCAAGTCATCACACTCTTGAGGATATCTCAATTCTTCGGGCAATACCCAATATCACAATTCTTAGCCCTTGTGACGCGGTTGAAACAACTCAAATGGTTTGGAAAATGGCAGAAACTGAAGGGCCGATGTACTTGAGGCTGGCTCGAGCAGCTGTGCCCAATTTCCACAAGGAAAACTATAAATTTGAAATAGGAAGAACAGAATTACTAAAAGATGGCACTGATATCACGATTTTTGTTACAGGGGATATGGTAGTTTTGGCAATGGAGGTACATGATATTTTTGCTTCCCAAGGTATTAGCTGTAAGATTGTAAATGTGCCGACTATAAAACCAATTAATGTTGAGGAAATTATAAAACATGGGCAAGGAACTTTGGGCGCGCTAACTATTGAAGACCATAATATTCTCGGGGGGTTAGGTAGCACAATTGCTGAGATTTATGCTGAGTTTTTGCAAAAGCCAGTAAAACGGCTTGGTATTCCAGATATTTTTACAGAATCGGATGATGCTGCCATTCTTAGGTCAGAATATGGCCTTAATGTTGATTTGGCAATCAGATTAGCAAGAGAAATTCTTTAGATTATTTTAACAAGCAAATACAGGCAATGGATACTGACATTCAGATTGAAATATGTGTTTGTGGCGAGTAAGATTATAAGGGCTGCAAGGCAAACTATATTAAAGCTTCTGCAAGGGTATCCTTAATCAAGAAGTGTTTTAGTGAAAAGCTGTTTAAGAACAAGACCTGTGGGATAAAGGAGAGCTTTTAAAATAGGCTATCTGTGGATAGTTTAATAGTTTTGCCGTTTTTAACAGAGAAAAAATAAAAATTTCCTTGAAAGGAGGTGAAGAAAATATAGTAGAATTTGAATGTAGATTCGCAGATTCATCTTGAAATTTATGAGCAATTTAGATGAATTTAGCAAAAAATCTGCTTAAATGTTTTAGACGCAGATTTCGGGTAAAAAACAATTAGACAATTAAAAGGAGGGTATGAAAAATGAAGAAAATACTTTTATGGCTGATGGTTATATCAATGATTGCAGTATTTTCTCTAGCAGAATTTGAGGTTGTAGCTAAAGAGGACTACACTATTGGGATCGTGCTGAAATCTTTCTCTAACCCGTTTTGGCTGATGGCCAAGACAGCAGCAGAAGACAAAGCAAAGGAACTTGGTGTTAATGTCATCGTGTTAGGCATTACGAAAGAAGGCGACTATGCTGAGCAAGTAGCACACATTGAAGACCTAACTACGCGAGGGGTAAACCTGATCGTGGTAGTTCCAGCGGAAGCATCAGCCCTTGTTCCCGCTGTGGAGGGAGCTGTTGAAGCAGGCATTCCAGTCATCAACCTTGACTCACCAATTAATACCGACAAAGTAATCAGTTTTATTGGGTCAGACAATGTTGTTGGTGGCAACATGGCTGCAGAATACATTGCGAAAAGGCTTGACGGTAAAGGAAAAGTGGCAGTGATGCGAGGCCGACTGGGCAACCCGGTAGAGCTACAGCGCTACACTGGATTCACCAAGAAACTAGCTGAGTACCCTGGAATTGAGTTAGTGGCTGAAGGTGTGGCGAACTGGGAAGCAGATCAGGGCTACACTGTCATGGAAGACTTTCTCACTGCACATCCTGAGATTCAGGCTGTGTTTGCTGAGTCTGACCGCATGATCTTAGGTGCTGCTGGTGCAGCAAAGGCAGCTGGACGTGATGAAATTATCATGGTTGGCCTGGACGGCATTGTAGACGCCCTGCGAGCGGTTCAGAACGGCAATATTGCAGCTGACGTGGCACAGCGACCTGACCTGATGGGGGCATATGCTGTTGAGTATGGCCTGAAGTACCTGAAGACCGGTGAAATTAACAAAGTGATCACCACTCCAATGACCTTGGCTCTCCCTGACAATGTTGCTCCTCTCATCGAGGCCTGGGAAGCTCTTGGGTTCTAGGTAACCATTTTTTGCTGCCTGTTGGTGGTCTCACTAGCAGGCAGCATTTTCCCGTAAGAACTAGTTGAAATAATAAATTTCATCAAAAAGATAAGGGTGTATTATATGCCAATCAGCAAACAACAATATGAATATGCAAAACTTCGTGCAATTGATTATTTAGAAAATACTAAAAAGATGAAGTATAATATGTGTAGTAATTGATGGCATTCAATAAAAAGACGGAATGGTAAAATTGTTTACAAGAAAAAAGTCAATGAGAATGGTAACATGAAGATGATAGAAAAAGATGATGGTTTTAATCCACCAGATGAAATGATGGAGGAAAACAATTTTGAGAAAGTAGAAAAA
>CAYSJE010000083.1:0-4099 GCA_964431345.1 uncultured Candidatus Saccharibacteria bacterium | reverse complement strand
CGGTGCCAAAGTAAGCACAAGCGATATTCTAGTTTGTAAAATTACTCCTAAAGGTGAAGCCGATTTAACTCCAGAGGAAAGATTGCTTCGAGCAATTTTCGGAGAAAAAGCTCGCGATGTCAAAGATTCTTCTCTGACTCTGCCTCATGGTGAATACGGTAAGGTCGTTGATGTCAAAACTTTTTCTCGTGAGCAAGGTGATAAGCTGCCAACTGGAGTTATTAAAACTATTCAGATCAGCGTTGCTAAATTACGTAAAGTTCAAGTTGGAGACAAGATGGCTGGTCGTCATGGTAACAAAGGTGTTATTTCTAGAATTATTCCTGAAGCAGATATGCCTTTCTTGGACGACGGTACTCCGGTTGATGTTATTTTGAGTCCACTGGGTGTTACTTCACGTATGAACTTAGGCCAGATTTTAGAAACTCACTTAGGTTGGGCAGCTCAGAAATTGGGTTACAAAGTAGCTTCTCCGGCACTTGATGGCGTGAGTGAAGATATTATTCATAAAGAATTAAAGAGAGCTGGTTTACCGGAAGACGGCAAGGTTCAGTTATATGATGGACAGACTGGTGAATCTTTTGATAAAAAAACTACTGTTGGGGTGATGTACATGATGAAACTTCATCATTTGGTTGAAGAAAAAGTTCATCAGCGATCAATCGGACCTTATTCTCTAGTTACACAGCAGCCACTTGGTGGTAAAGCTCAGTTTGGTGGTCAGCGTTTTGGAGAAATGGAAGTTTGGGCTCTAGAAGCTTATGGTGCCGCTCATACACTACAAGAAATCTTGACGATTAAATCTGATGATGTTTTAGGCCGATCAAAAACTTACGAATCGATTGTCAAAGGTGAACCGATTCGCAAGCCAAATGTTCCAGCATCTTTTGATGTTTTAGTTAATGAGCTTAAAGGGTTGGCGTTAGACGTTGAGCTACCGGGAGAAAAGAAAGAACAGACTGATGGAGATATTGAGAGAAAAGGTGAGTATGAGGGTGAGAAAAAAGATTCTCCTCAAAAATCTTTTAACAACAAAGATAATAAAAAATAAATTTCTTATATATGGCTCGATCAATGGACTTTGAGGCAGTAAAACTCAGCCTCGCTTCACCAGAAAAAATTCACGAATGGTCTCATGGTGAAGTTCTAAAACCAGAAACAATTAACTACCGAACTCAGAAACCTGAGAAAGACGGTTTGTTTTGTGAAAAGATCTTTGGTCCGACAAAAGATTGGGAATGTTATTGTGGAAAATACAAACGTATTCGCTATAAAGGAGTTGTTTGTGATAAATGTGGAGTGGAAGTCACTCGTTCAGTTGTCAGGCGTGAGAGAATGGGGCACATTGATTTAGCTGTTCCTGTTACGCATATTTGGTTTCTGAGAGGTGTACCTACGAAGATTGGAATAGTTTTAGATAAATCTAGTCAAGAATTAGAAAAGGTTGTTTACTTTGCTAGTTACATTATTACCAAAGTAGATGAAAAAGCTCGAGAAGAATCTCTAAAACAAGTCAAAGCAGAATTTAAGACCAAGAAAAAAGAGATCGAAACCAAACACCAGTTGCAAACGGGTGCGATCAAGCAACGCCAAGCCAAAGAATTAGCTTCTGCAAAAGGCAAGGGAAAAGAAAAAATCGAGAAAAGATCTGATGATGAATTAGTTGCTAATAGCGAAGCTAAAATTGAGGAGATGGATAAATTGGGTGATGCTTTGGATGTGGCTAAGAAAGAGATCAAAGGATTAAAAGTTCGTAATATAATTACTGAGCTAGAATACAGAGACATGTCACTAAAATATGGGCATGTGTTTGAAGCTGGCATCGGAGCTGAAGCTATACGAAAATTATTGAGTGAAACAAATCTTCCAAAACTAATTACAGAATTGGAAGCAGATCTACTTAAAGCAACTGTTTCTGGGCGAAAGAAGATTATGAAGCGCCTAAAATATATTAAAGGTATGCTTCAAGCTGATATCAAACCAGAATGGATGGTTTTGAATACTTTGCCAATTATTCCTCCTGATTTGCGACCAATGGTTCAGTTGGATGGTGGTCGTTATGCTGCTTCTGATCTAAATGATTTATATCGTCGCGTTATTAATAGAAATAATAGATTAAAGCGTCTCAAAGAATTAGGTGCTCCAGAAGTTATTCAGCGAAACGAAAAACGCATGCTTCAAGAAGCTGTGGATGCTTTGATTGATAACAATGCTCGTCGCGGTAAAGCAGTTCAGTCTTCAACTGGACAGCGTAGAACTTTGAAATCACTAGCAGATATGTTGCGTGGCAAGCAGGGTCGTTTTCGACAGAACTTGCTTGGTAAACGTGTTGATTATTCTGGTCGTTCAGTAATCGTTGTTGGTCCAAAACTTAGATTGCATGAATGTGGTATTCCGAAGATTATGGCCTTAGAGTTGTATAAGCCTTTTGTGATTAGTGAATTGATCAAACAAGAATTAGCTCATAATGTTCGCAGTGCTGGAAAATTAATTGAACAGAGTCGACCAGAAGTTTGGGATGCACTTGAAAAAGTTATTCAAGGTCATCATGTTCTTCTAAACCGTGCTCCAACTTTGCATAGACTTGGTATTCAAGCTTTTCAGCCAATCTTGATCGAAGGTAAAGCGATTCAGATTCATCCTCTAGTTTGTGCACCATATAATGCTGACTTTGATGGAGATCAAATGGCTGTTCATGTTCCATTGACAAAAGCTGCTCGAGAAGAAGCCAAAGATTTGATGCTTTCAACCAACAACTTATTGCGTCCAGCAACAGGAGATCCTGTTACAGCGCCTTCGCAAGATATGGTTTTAGGTTGCTATTACATGTCTTCGATAGAAAAGGGCAACAAAGGTGAAGGCCGAACATTTGCGGACAAGCATGAAGCTATTCTGGCTTTCGATATGGGTAAAATTCACTTACGTTCAGCTATCAAGGTTAGACTTAAACCCGGAGAGATTATTGATACGAGTGTTGGTAGAGTTCTCTTTAATAATATTTTGCCGAAATCAATGCAGTTTGTAAATAAAGCTGTAAACAAAAAAGATCTTTCAAAGTTAATTGCTGATGCTCTATATAAACTTGGGCGAGAGGCCGCAGTTAACTTAGTTGATCGCATTAAAGATACTGGATTTTCTTATCTTACTTATTCAGGAATGACTCTTTCAGCAGCTGATCTAACTACTCCACAAGAGAAAGGTGGTTTGATAGCGAAAGCGAGTAAAGATGCTGATGAAATTAAGGCTCAGTACAAGGCCGGTTTGCTAACGGATGATGAGCGTTATCAAAAAGTCATCGAACTTTGGTCAAAAGTAAGAGATGAAGTTTCTGATGCGGTGGAGCAACATATTGATAAAAAGGGAGCTGTTTATGCCATGATTGATTCTGGAGCCCGTGGTTCTTGGGCGCAGACATCGCAGCTTATGGGTATGAGAGGTTTGATGGCTAATCCAGCTGGACGAACAATTGAGTTGCCGGTTACTGGTAGTTTCAAAGAGGGACTTTCAGTGTTAGAATATTTTATTTCTACTCATGGAGCTCGAAAAGGTCTCTCTGATACAGCTCTTAGAACTGCTAACGCTGGCTATCTAACAAGAAGGTTGGTTGATGTTGGGCAGGATGTCATTGTTAATGAAGAAGATTGCGGTGGCTCGGAAGGTATTGATATTACTAGAAAAGACAGTGAAGATATGGGAGAAACTGTTGCTCAAAGAATTTGGGGTAGAGCAGCCTTAAAAGAGATTAAAGATCCAAATACTAAGAAAACAATTGTTAAGAAAAACGAGATAATCACTGAAGAACATTTACCAACGTTGGTAAAAATGGATTTGGATGAAGTCAGTATTCGTTCAGTTATGACTTGTAAAGCAAAGCGAGGTGTATGTCGAAAATGTTACGGAGTTGATCTTGGACGTAATGTTCCAGCAGAAAACGGTTTAGCCGTTGGTATCATTGCAGCTCAATCTATTGGTGAGCCAGGTACACAGCTTACTATGCGGACTTTCCATACTGGTGGTGTGGCTAATGTTGGTGATATTACTCAAGGTTTGCCTAGGGTAGAAGAGCTTTTTGAAGCTCGACCAATCAAAAAGCCTGCAG
>CAYSJE010000082.1:0-4121 GCA_964431345.1 uncultured Candidatus Saccharibacteria bacterium | reverse complement strand
GACCCTGACTTACATCACTATTGTTACTCTCATCATCTTGCACCTTGTCGTCTCCAATTAAACTACAACCTGTAAAGACTGTAGTCATCATCACCACGCAAGCAATGACCATAATTTTCTTGTTCATCGTATTGTATTTATTTTATATAACTATAAACTAATAATCTTTCAAGCGTTTTACAACTTCATGCTCTCTAATCTTTTCTAGGGCTTTGGCTTCAATCTGTCTAATACGCTCACGAGTCACCCCGAATTCTTGGCCAACTTCTTCTAGGGTATGGGCGACACCGTCTATCAAACCAAATCGCATTTCTAGAATTTTCTGCTCACGAGGCAATAAAAATTTCAGAACTTTTTCAACATGACCACGAAGCAACTGTCGCCCAGCTGAAACTGAAGGAGCAACTGTTTTCACATCTTCAATAAAATCGCCTAGTGTACTATCGTCTTCATCGTCACCAACAGTTGTTTCTAGTGAAACTGTATCTTGATTGATTTTTATAATATGTCTGACTTTATCGACTGGCAAACCCATCTCGGCAGAAATTTCTTCTGGCAATGGTTCGCGACCTAAATCCTGAACTAATCTACGTGAAACCTGCATGAACTTATTTATCGTCTCTACCATATGAACAGGAATTCTGATAGTACGTGACTGATCAGCCAGAGCCCTAGTAATCGCTTGTCTAATCCACCAAGTCGCATAAGTAGAAAACTTATATCCTCTTCTGTAATCAAATTTTTCTACAGCTCTAAATAAACCAATATTACCTTCTTGAATTAAATCTAACAAAGTAAGACCACCGCGACCAACATATTTTTTGGCAATAGAAACTACTAAACGAAGATTAGCTTCGATTAGTTGTTGTTTTGATTTAGGATCGCCTTTGTCTTTACCCTTGGCCAGTATAACTTCTTCTTCAGCAGAAAGGAGTGGCACTCGCCCGATTTCCCGGAGATACATTTGGACAGAATCAGCTGATAGATGAGAAATATCGTCAACTTCTTTCTCAGTATCCACTTCCAACAAACTCTTCTTGCTTCTTGTCTCTCTTTTTCCTTTTTTTTTCTTTTTACTTTTTTTTGGTTCCGGTTTTTCTTCAAGGATAGGGATAGATTTTTTTGTCTCCAATACTTCAATCCCTAATTCATCAAACTTAGCAAAAACCTCTTCTAGCTTTTCAATATTATCTTCAGCTTCTGGCACCGCAGCCATCACCTCATCTTCAGTCACAAATTTTTGCTCACTACCTTTAGAAAACAAATATTCTAGTGTCATCTTTGCAGAAACCCTTTTGCTTGCAAATTTTGTCTGCTTGTTAGATTGCTTTCTTTTTGCACCTTTTTTTCGAGTAGCAGGTTTTCTAATTTTTGGCTTTGCAGGTTTACGTGCAGGCTTACGCTTACCCGTCACTTTTTTGCGACGAGCAGGTTTTGCTTTTTTGACAACTCTTCTCTTAGCTATTTTCCGCTTTGACTTAACTTTTGATTTAGCAGCCTTCGGCCTAGTTTTAGTTTTCTTTTTTTTCTTACGTGCCATATGAAAAATTTATTCTCGATTAAGCTGTTTCTCCGTTTCTCTAAGCTCTGAAGTTAAACGTGTAAATTCAGTAGAAATATCTTCGATTTCATTTACTTTTCCTTCACGTTCGGCTTGAGCAAGTAAATCACTCGTTGATTGCAGTTTATTTTTCAAAAAGCTTTTACGAAGCAAATTAAGGCAAATTTTGAGCTCTTGACCAAGCATGTCTTGGTCTGCTTCCACTAAATCTTTTTCAACGTATAACAAAAGTTCCGGAACTAGGTTCCCTTGTATCTCATTTTCTTTTGTGAGATCCTGCTGGAACTGTTTGGCTGTATAGGAACGATTAGTATTATAGTAAGTTTCTAAGCTTGTGTAAAGCTCTCGTAAATCCTCACTCTCCAAATAATCTTTGTCAAAATTATCTAGAATATATTCCATTTCATCAGGCAGTTTTAATGCTAGACCTAGAAAACGCTTAGCCAGCAAATCAGTTTCCGGTGACTTATTGGCTACTTTGGATTTTACTTTCGTAGTCTCTCGAGGCAAATTTATTTTGCGCAAAGCCTGCTGTAGAATCTCCGTTGGAACACTTAATTTGTTCGCTAATTTTTCTAAGAAATGAAATTGTTCAATATCATGATCAATTTTCTTGATAACTGGTAACAAATCTCTAGAAATTTCTTTTTTATGCTCGACATTCTTGACATCTCGATTCGCAAAAGCTCTGTCAAAAAAGAAATCCATAATAGGCTGAGGTGTTTTGATAGAATTTTCCCAGGCTTGTTTGTCAGAAATTGCTAATTCTCCCGGATCTTTGCCTTCAGGCAATCTCACTATTGACACATTAAATCCCTGACTCAGAGCTAATTCGATACCGCGCTTAGTCGCCATATCACCAGCCAAATCCATATCAAAAGCTAGGGCAATATTTTTTGTATATCTTTTCAATAATTTTAAATGCTCTTCGGTAAGAGCTGTCCCAGATGAAGCCACCACATTTGTAACCCCGGCTTGGTGCGAAGCCATGACATCAGTATAGCCTTCTACTATAATCGCCAAATCTTTCTGACGTATTTCACCACGGGCTTCATATAAACCATACATCACCCAACTCTTGCTATAAATTTCTGTTTCTTGAGTATTTATATATTTTGCATCCTCGTCTCGCAAAGTTCTACCACCAAAAGCAATTACATCTCCATGTAAATTTTTGATAGGGAACATTAATCTACCTCTAAATCTGTCGTAATACCCGCCCTTTTTATTCTGAACACTGAGCCCAGCTGCAAAAATATCTTCGTCGCTGTATCCTTTAGTACGCAAGAATTTTGATAATATATCCCAGGCATCTGCAGAATAGCCAACTTGAAACTTCTCCAAAATTTCTGAAGAGAATTTTCGCTTAGAAATATAATCGCGAGCAATCTTACCTTCTTGGCTTTTTAGAAAAACCTGGTGAAAATATTTACTTGCTAAGTTACTAATTTCGTATAGTTTATTTTTTTTACTCCAAATTTTTGGATTTCTAGGCTTAATTTCTACACCCGCTCGCTTAGCCAAAGCTCTCAGGGCTTCTGGAAATTCCATCCCTTCTTTTTCCATAAGAAAAGTGAATACATCTCCACCTTTGTTACAACCAAAACAATGCCAAATTTGTTTATCTGGACTAACCATAAAAGACGGGGTTTTTTCATTATGAAAAGGGCAAGCACCCTTAAAATTGGATCCCGCTTTTTTAAGATCGATATACTCGCCGATAAACTCAGCAATATCGATTCTATCTTTGATTTGGTCTTTTTCGTCCATGTATCACTATACTAGCTTGCCCTAAGCCAAAAATCAACCATTTAAAAACCTCGCCAAAAGCGAGGGCTGCATTTACTCAAAACCAAAATAGCTAAAAAAGCGCTACGGCTAATAGAGCTAAAAATAAGAAAGGTATAAGTAAAAGTCCCCAGTCTTTGACTTGTTTTGGCATATAATTTTGCTTAAGCTACTTAAGAATAGAACAGTAGAGCAAAAAAAGCAATCGTATCACAAAATCTGAGTTTCTCCTACATAAATCAAATTTCCAACCTAAATCTCCCGCGTAAATAAAAAAATCGCGTCATCATGTGACTAATGATAACGCGAGATAACAATCTAATCCAATTAGTTAGAAAGGGAATGCTTTTCTACTATTCCAGCGATCTGCCGAAAGACGTAATCGGCTTTCTGTTTGATTGCCTCTGAGTGGGATTCATCTTGAATCTTTAGAACAGAAATCATTCCAGAGATCAAAATAGAAAGGTCATCAACAAATACGCCGATGGCCCTTATATCAACCCGGACATTTTTCGAATTTGAGTCACACTCCGCCGCATATTTTTTCCACTCTTCAATCGTACTTTCAGCTTTCTTCACCAATACTGTCTTTTTCTTCTCATACCCGAGGGTCTGCTCCTTAAATCGCCCAACAGTATGATCTAACTCCCGCTGCATTTCCAGGAGTTTAATCTGATCTTCCGAAAGCTTTCTTTCGGAAAGATCCTGAAGCTCGTCCGGAGTAATCCTTTGTGCCAAACAGCGACACATCAGATTTGGATCGATACCATGC
>CAYSJE010000081.1:0-4126 GCA_964431345.1 uncultured Candidatus Saccharibacteria bacterium | reverse complement strand
CTCCAACTCAAGTCAAGTATCATGAGGATTAAATTTCTTTACCAAAATTTGCCGCTCAACGGTTTGTTCAGGCGCTCGGCGGCGACATCCCGAAAGCATCTTTTGCTCAAGGTCAAATTGTCAAAAATCACGCCGCTTTGCTCTCGGCACCAGCCGAGTCGCCTGCAACTTGGGTTAGCTGGCTTGTGACTTTCAAAATTATGCCCGGAAGAACTTCAACTAATTTAAAGATCTTCCCACCACCAATCTATTTGATCAATCTCCTGCAATACTTGATTGATTTCATCCAAGTCTATCGCTTCTGGGTCATATTGCCCACCCCACCACTCAACATAGGATTCGTGCTCTTCGTGCTTGGGGTCTTTCATTGCTTCTAAGAACTCTTCAAAACCCCATACCCCACCAACATCCTCTGGTGGACAAGCTCGTTTCCCTTCCTTGCAATACGGATACTCTGTTTCAAGGTCAAACGGCAAGATTTTCTCTACAACCACTTCATGCTCCCAACTGTCGCCAAAGTCATATTTGTAGATAAACTTGCTTTGTTCAGTCGGGGCTATCTCTGCCAGTCGATATTTGCGTTCATCTATTACCGGTTCCCAATCTTCTTCACTTGGTATGCTGTAATACTCACCGGCTACAATGAATTGGTGCAAATGACTGTTGGTCCATCCCATCGCAACCTGAATGATTTTATGTAAATCGAACAACGTGGCTTTTCCAGAAACTAATAACCGTCTCCAGATTGGCGGTTTGCTATCCCGCAGGGTAACTTTGATCTGATAGATATTTTCTATTGAAGATTTTTTTGAAGACATATTTCTCATACTCACTTTCTGAGTGAAAAGGATGAGCCAGCTAACTCGTGATTCGGAAGCCTTAGGCACACTAGAACTTATGGGTTACTAGCGGCCTAGTTTTTTTAGGATGCCTAAGATTAAAAATAGGCTAAATACTGAGAAAAGTATAGCATAAAAAAAGCATGGGAAGTTGACCCATGGCACAAAAACAAAAAAAGCTTCTTGATAGAGTCCGTGAAATAATTCGTCTGAAACAATACTCCAACAAAACAGGAAAGGCCTGCTTTTTCAACAGGCTGATACCTTTTGCGACTAATACTCAACCTCAATTGAGTCAATTCTCTGGCTATAACAAAATCTACAAGGCTGATTATTTGTTGATAATAGCTTAAAGTATCAGTAAATCGGATATAGAATCTCTGATTTAAAAAAGTTTACTAAATAACCAAATCAGTTTATTCAAAAATATTTGCACGTTTAACAAGGTACACTAGAGCGAGCTAGTTCATAATTTAAATTTCTATAACTCTCATTGCCTTTGGGTAAACATATATGTAGTATGGGCAGACGTTTGTCCAGAAGATGATAGCGAAGTCATTTTCGGCGAAGATGTTAGTAAAACAAAATTGGAAAAAATTTTCGAAATTCAATTCCCAAATAGAGTCTTGCGGGGATAACTTTTAGCCGGTGAAAATGTTAGCGATAAAGATATACAATCAGACCTCGAGCAAAGCTCCCCTCAGCGCTCTCGATATATTTAGCTAAAAGATCGAAAATCATCCCAGTTTGCCGGCTAATTGGCCTCAAATATTCTCTTTTGAAACTATAACTCGATGAAATATCACCAAGTAACTGAAGATATAAAAAAGGCATTAATTAAATCTGATTCATGGTTCGAGACATTTGAACACGAACCAGTTAAAACGAGTGAGGAGGCGGCAAAAACAAGACCTGGTTACTCACTTCATCAAGGAGCCAAAGCAATAATTGTAAGTGTGACAGAGTCCAAAAAGGATAAAGTATTTGTAATGCTCGTACTTCCTGCTCATTTAAGGTTTGACAATAAAAAAGTAAAAGATTATTACAAGGCTAAAGATATTCGTTTTGCGACTGAACAAGAAGTATTAGATTTAACTAATGGTGTTCAAATTGGAGCAGTTCCCCCTTTTGGAAACCTGTTTATCTTAGAAGTATTGGTTGATCCAAAACTACTAAAAAACGAAAAGATTGTATTTAACGCTGGAGATAGAAGTTTCTCAATCGCAATGAAATCTGAAGATTATAAAAAACTAGTAAATCCCAAGATTGTAGATATAACATCCTAGATTATTAACAGTAAAAGGTTCCTTCAAAGTACGCGAGAGCGAACCATGCGTAATTCAATAGTAACATTAGAATAAATACTCGATTTGAAATAATGATTATAAGATGTTAATAACGAAATAACACGGTCCACATTAGGTGCCGATGAACAAGACCATAATCCCCGATACGAATAAGAAAAACTTAACCGTAAGTTCTTATCCAGGTTGTCTGTCAGACCTTTATTTATCGAGCCTAGCAGCCCCTGGGAGAATGGCTATATTGAATCGTTCAATGGCAAGATGAGGGATGAGTTGCTGGCAAGAGAGATATTCTATTCTGTGAAAGAAGCACAGGTTTTGATTGAGATGTGGTGCAAGCACTACAATACGATCAGACCGCACAGTTCACTCGGCTGCCGGCCACCAGCTCCGGCAACATTGATAGGCAACCTTCCCAAATTCACCAGGTTGGACTCACATTGTGAGTGGTACAAATATTGGGGGCAGATCAATAATTGTTGCTCTATTGAAGAAACAACTGCACCGTATTATAGTCATTCTCACAAGGGGGTCCAAACAATGATGACCATCCTATATATTCCCCTTGAATTTGTAAGATATGACTGCTCTCTGTCCCTCCACCATCTTGGCGGTGATTACATATAGATAACTCCCCTTTCTCAGGGAAATGCGAGCGAAGCATACTTTTAAGCTCTCCTATTGTGGTTATATCCTTAATCATTTGGTTTGCTACTTCAAGACGATTGTTAGAACTGTTTTCACTAACTTTTGAATTTTCAGGTTCGTGTGATAAATAGTCAAATCTATTTGTAATTGCGATGTCGGAATCAATTTCCTTCACCATAAAATCTTTCTTGTAGACTTCGACAAGATACGTCCACCCTAATGATGAAATCAATATTCGCCCTCTTTGCACAGTATTGAGATCCATGAACTCTTTCACTATCTTAGGAACATCACTTTTACTTTTTACTTTATTCAGAACAGTTTCACAAAGCACATCATAGGTGACGTCCTCAGTTGAGTCTACATGCGTATTTGCTACACAAATTCGATGATTGTTTATACCGATTGATACCCCGGCAGATAAAAGTGTTTTGAGATTCGCTCCCTCTAATGCATAGACTTCAGGAGTTGATCGATATACCGTGCGTCTATTCACAAGAAACTCACGCTGCAAGTCTCGATTCTTAAAAAATAGTAATCCACTGTTAGTATAAATAACACCTACGGTGCATTCTGTTTGCGGTTCTACGGCAAATTCTTGCATTTCACACTCCGTATTGTTGTATGTCGTCATTAGTTATTAGACAAGTCAAGGGTTGTTGATAAGGAAGTGTGTTCTTCCATTGGCCCGAAATGAGGGAACTTGGTCGAGGATCCCTATCACCGTCAACCGCTGTTTAACGAATTCAATCCGGCGCAGTCCATTAGAACGAGCCAACTGATGGTATGAACACCAGGTCATGATTGATCGGGCAACCGCACTGGGCTCAGCCTGGTGATCGACTTTTCTTTTAGTTAGCACATGCCGGATGACAATCAAATCATTTGGGACAAAACCTGCATTTAGCTTCGATAGTCTATCCAGCCTTTACATAATATGATTATACATGGGTGGTTATTATATTGGATAGCGATCTTTGTCATAAGGTCTCTCTTATATTTCCACCCTATTTTGTCTCACATGCTCTGAAAAGGTACAATTAGGTCCAATCCCGCCCATCCCTAAAGAGCCTGCGCTAATCCCTTCTGATAAAAGCGCGCCATGCCAAAATTGTGATGCTCCCCATAAAAAAACTACCGACAATAGCTGCACCGAGAATGCCCCAAAAAAAACCTAACCCAGCCGATTTGAGCAGCCATATAGTGGTGTAAATGATCAATAACGGAGCAACCGGTAGTTTACCCGGACGGATGAGGATAGTGATCAGTGCGGAAACCAGCAGCCAGCCGAGGTAATTGATCCAGGGGATACCGAAGTAGCTGCCGGGATTATCC
>CAYSJE010000080.1:0-4151 GCA_964431345.1 uncultured Candidatus Saccharibacteria bacterium | reverse complement strand
ATTGAGAATTATTCTTTGACTACTGGCTTGGTCGCAATTGTATTCAACTTCTCTACCAAATCAGGAACCTCGTCTTTGCTCCGGCCATGTGACATACAAGCCATTTCCAAGGTCTCAAACGCAGCCGCACCACAAGAAAGGCAACCCGGACCAAAATATGTAGAAAGAATCTCGAAAGCTTCGTCACCTAACATCAAGGCTTCTTGAATAGTAGTGTCTTTAGTAATTTGTTTTTTTTCTTCTGCCATACTATTTTTTATCTAGTCTATCGCTTTTTTTTATTAGATCCATCACAGTAACTCGATCAAGAATTCTGTTCATTTTGTGCTGAATTTTATCCCAAGTTGAAGTCAAAGCTGCTGAATGATCTGCCCCCACAATATCCACACCCGTAGCATCATCTTCCGGCCAAAGATCTATTGGCCCTTCCAAAGCTTCAATAATCTTTCTTAGAGTAATTTCGCTTGGACGCTGAGCTAGAGAAAAGCCACCTTTATAGCCTCGGTATGAACGCAAAACACCAGCCTGAACAAGCTTCTGAAATATTTTGTTTAAAAAACTCTGAGGAATATTTTGTTTATCAGAAACTTCAGACGTCAAAATAGCCTTGCGTTCTGGTTGTTTCGCCAGGTACAGCAAGCCACGTAGCCCATATTCACTTTTCCGCGTTAATTTCATACAATACAAAAAAGACTTAATTTGTCTATTACTAATTTTAGCTTTTTTATGCGGAAAGTCAAGCTCATTGTCCACACAGACTTTTACTTACTCTCTGATGCAGCTAAACCTTTTTGTGAATTAAACCAAGCCATGAAAAACCAAATAATGCAAACACCCATAAAAGTAGCGAAAATTATTACTGGCATCATCACTTTAATCTCATCGCTCAGAGGCAGTATTTGGATAAAGCTGAATCCAGAAATAAATACTCCGCCCAAAACAAAAGTCACTAGAGACGCGACTGGCGATGGTTTCGATGCTTTTCTATAAAACCACCGAATAATAAACCACAAAGCCAGACTTATTCCAAAACCTAGAATAGTAAGTATTATAGGAATTGCTTTAAAGCCAACTGATGAATACATGTAAATCAGTGGAAAGCCAAAGCCAACGACTCCAAGTAAACTAATTATGAATTGAAAAATATAACTTGGTTTCATTAGGGTAAATGTTTAACAACTTCTTCTTTGATATCTTCGTATTTCAATTTGCCTTCGTATTTAACACCATTGATATAAAGAGTTGGGGTAGCTGTCAGGCCAGAGCGCTTACCGCTATCCCTGTCTGCTTCAACTTCATCTGCCCATTCACTAGACTTCACTTCTGATTTAATTTTGCCTACATCCAATTCTAATTCTTTCGCCCATTCATACAATTGATCTTCAGAAGAAAATTCTTTCTGCTTCTCAAAAACTTTATCAATCATTTCCCAGAATTTTCCCTGAACACCAGCTGCCTCGGCCACTTCCGCGGCTTTCTGTGCTAACTCATGTGAACTAATTGGGTAATGACGAAATACAATTCTGATATCATCAGGGTATTCTTGCACCAGCTTGTCTAAAACATCGGAATGAGTAAAACCACAAGCTGGACATTGAAAATCACTGAAATCTACAATAGTAACCCGAGGATCATCAGCTCCTTTTTGCCAATCTTCTTCCGTCACTCCATCCGCTAAGGCATTGTCATAACTCAGCCCATTTGTAGTACTACTATCATCATCTGAGTCTGTAGAAAAATACACTGCCAAAGCAAGCACAGCCACAATGACTACCACGATTACAACAGGAATTATTATTGTTTTTGGATCTTTGGTCATTTTATTCTCCTCCTTCTAGAGCTTTATCAAATTCTTCTTTGTCAAAGCCAGTTATCATTTTAGCGTCATCACCTTCTCCAATAAATGTGATTGGCACTCCCATTTGCCCACTGCGTTTTACAGCTTCCTCGGCGTTAGCTGGATCTGAGACATCTTTTTCTTCAAACTCAGCATTCTTCTGACTTAAATACTGCTTAGCCATAGTGCAAAAACCGCAGCTTGGCGACGTATACATTACAATTTTTGGCATTTGTTTTAGTTATTAATGGTTTCTCGCTCCCATAGTTTACTACCAATTGCTATCAATATAGCAGCCACTACAAAAGGAGCGCCTAGAATTAAGCTTTTTAAAAATTCTGTGCCAACGGCATCAGCAGCACGATAAGTTGTTAGTATTATCCCAATAAACAGCAGAAACAGCGCACCGGCTTCGTTTGGTTTTGTCCAAGCGACAATGACCGAAATAACTGTCAGCAGCAACAGGGCTATATACAACAATGGAAAATCAGAGACAGTCATAAAAGTTTCTGTGATAGAAAAATACCAGTAGAAAACTGAGGCAGCTGTACCTAGAATCAAACCAATCAATGTAAACAATGAATATTTCATAGAAATCTCCCAGCTCGACCACATGGGGTCGAGCCTACACGATTATTTTCTAATCGTTTTAATAACTAAACTAATCACAAATACTACAAACCCAACTATAACAATCATTGCTCCCGCTGGCAAGTCCATAACATAGGAAGAAATAAGCCCTACAAACACTATTATAATCACTATAATCACACTACTCACAATTAGGCTTTTGAAAGATTTAGCGAGTAATTTAGCTGATGAAGGCGGAATAATAAGCAGCGCACTCACTAAAATTACACCAACTAATTTCACGCCCAATACTATAGCTACTGCTAGAGAAATGTAGAGAAAAATTGTCAGAGCATTTGTTTTCAGACCTTGCAATTTTGCCTGTTCTGGATCTAGGACTAATAACGATAACTTTCGCCAGAGGAATACAAAAGCAACTAGCAATCCCATACCCACTAAAATAATCGTTAAAGCCTCGCCCTGTGTTACAGATAGAATATTACCAAACAAGAAGCTAATTAAATCTGGTTGATATGAATCACTAAAACTTAAAATCAGTACGCCCAGAGCCAAGCTAGTCGTGAAAAATATCCCGATAATTGAGTCAGTACTAAGCGAACTTTTCTTTTCGAAAAAATACATAGCTAGAGAAATCCCAATTGCAAAAGCGATTGCTATTGGCAGCGGTTCGAATCCAGCGATTAAACCAATTGCTATACCAGCCAGCGAAGCATGAGCGACACCATCACCAAAGAAAGCCATCTTCTTAATCAGTACAAATACTCCGAGCACAGCCAGCACAATTCCAATAAAAATTCCGGCTATCAATGCCCTCTGCATGAAAGAATGAGAAAAAGCTTCAAGAAATAAATCAAGCATGATCGTGATGATAAATAGCTTTATGTGAACCGTAAAGTTGTTCGATTGTTTTTTCGTTTAGGACATTTTCTGGCAAACCTTTGCAGAATAATTTTTGATTCAAACACAAGACTTGGTCAGCGAATTCGTGGACGACATCAAATTCATGAGAGATCATGACAACAGCTGTCTTCGCTTTGCCATGCTTAGCCACTTTTTCAATAACTTCATAAATGCACTGCTGACCTTTGGCATCGATTCCACTGGCCGGCTCATCTAGCAATAAAATTTTTGGATTGCCAATTAGAGCCCTAGCTATCAAAGTCCTCTGCAATTGCCCACCAGACAACGTTCCTAGGTGCTTATTTAGTAACTCTGTCACCCCAATTTCACTGTAGAAATCACCGTGAACACATTCATCACCGAAACATTTAGGCAATGACAATTGCAAAAACTCTTTGACAGTAATCGGCAGAGTCCGATCAAACTCAAATCTCTGTGGTACATATCCTACTCCTCCATTCTTGATAATTTCTCCTGTAAATTTCTCAAATCCAGCAATTGCTCTAAGTAGTGTAGTCTTGCCAGAACCATTCGGCCCTAGAATTATAGAAATAGTTCCTGGCTCCACTTCAAAACTCACTTGCTTGACTACTTCAAGTGTTCCGAACTTTATTGATACATTTTTGGCAGTTATTGCGGGCATTTATTTTTTCTGCTGTAAATATTTCTTCGTCACCTGATCAAAATCAGATACATACTCATGTAGAATTTCTGTCGCCCATTTTCTAAACTCAATAGCTCTATGTGAGTTAACACGGTAACAAACCGCTGTAATAGCCCTCAAACTATACTATCTTACCTAATATTCTATACCAACTTTGGC
>CAYSJE010000079.1:0-4174 GCA_964431345.1 uncultured Candidatus Saccharibacteria bacterium | reverse complement strand
CTCTCATGAGACGTTTCTGCTTCCTCTAAACGTCTTTCCAAATCAGAGAGTCTCTGGCTGTGACTTTCAAGATCTTTAATTTCCGGTTTGTAAGTATCTATTGAGTTCTTCATTCTTGCAGTCTGCTCTTCGAGTTCGGACATTCTTGCAAGTTCATTTTCAACCTGATCAAGCTGTTCATTCAATGAGCATTCTAGATCCTTTGCCGAATTGTAATTAGATATCCATTCATATTTAGAAACCAAAGCTTTCGCGTTTTCCAACTCTTCTTTTTTGACGTCTAGTTTCGGTTGCTGTTCTTCAACTTGGGTCTGTAGCGTTGATTTTTGGTCTAGTTTGGATTCATAATCTTCTTTGTTTTTTCGAACCATGTCAAGCTGAAGTTCTTTGCTTTTTAGTTCATCAGCAAGAAGAGAAGTGTCTTTTTTCACTTTAATTGAGGCATCATCAAAGATTTCTATTCCCATAACTTTGTTGACAAGTTGTTCTCTCTTAGATTTCGCCAATTCTTTCAGTGCATCGAGGTCCTTTTGTTTAATATACACTAATTTAGTGAATGAATCTCTGTCCATTCCGGTTATATCTTCAATTGTACGTTCTATAGCTGTTAATCCAGTAATTGCACTTGACCTATCTTTAACGCCATTAATCACTGACGTCAGATTCGCCTTGTGAATATTTTTCGGATTAAAAGTTCTCTGAAGATTGTATCTATTTTGCCCAGAAGTAAATTCTATTTCCAGTTTAGTTTGATTCTTCCCCCATGTTACAAGATTTTTTCTGTCTGCTTCTGGGCCAGATCCTTTTCTAAGACCATAAAGAGCACATTCGATTGCTTGAAAAAAAGTTGTTTTTCCGCTTTCATTCTGACCAAGAACACCTATGCGACCTTCACTTGGGAGATTAATGTCTAAAGCTTCGCCCATTATCCGGAACCCTGAAGCTTTAAGATAATGGATTATCATTTAGCAGCCTCCAAATATTTGATTCCAAGGCTTTTTGCACTTTCCAGCAACTGCCTATCAGGATCGTTTGGTTTCAATTTGCTGATCAAGATGTCAAGTCTCTTGGAATAGGCCTCAACTGGGTTATCCAACCGTTCCATGAAAACCCGGCCGTACCCCTCTATTTCTAATTCTTTACGATCTACTTGGAGATTAAAAAACAAGTCATTGCAGGCTCTTAACAGTTCGTTGATTTTAAGTTGGTAATACTGGTCTTGAGAAATTAAACCGTTGAGGCTAAGTTTAAGAATCTTCTCGGGGTCACCAATTTGCGTAAGAAAATCTAAAACGTAATTTTTTATCCCTTTGGCGTATTCTCCATTTTTAGACAGTGAGAGCTGGCTTATTTCCATTGGACGAGTCTGAAGTTTGACAAATTCAGTGGTTGCTTCTGAACCATCTAATTCTGCCCACACGAAACCTTTTTCATCATTTATTTCTGCCCAAGAAAGTTTCTCGATAGAACCTGGATTAACTATCGTACAGCCTTTGTGTTCTCTTTCAAAGTAATTGTGAAAATGCCCCAATGCAAGATAATTAAGACCCTTCGTTATGTCTTCAGCCAGAAAAGGATTCTGATATGCAAATTCCGGTACCGAAGAGGCCACGTTTAACCCTTGAAGTGACCCGTGAATCAAAAGAATATTGTAATCACCTTCTATTGGAACTGTAATTTCTTTAAGCGGATTTGCTCCTTCAAACTTAGTATAATAAGATCTGCCAGAAACGCATACAGATTTTCCATTGACCTGGATTATATCTGATCTAGAAAAAACTGTGTCAATTCCCGCAGAGCCTAGAACATCAATAGCTAATGAAGGAGAAGCACCAAACCGTGGAATATCATGATTTCCACCAATAATGAATACGGCAATGTTCGCGTCATTGAGAAGTTTAATTTGAGAAGTTAAAAAAACTCGGGAAGCATTAGTCGGCAAGATTTTGTCAAAAACATCACCAGCAATCAGAAAAACATCCGGCTTGTTCGTCAAGGCATAATCTACTATTGCAGAAAAATTGCGGTTCAAATCCTCTCTTCGCTGCATAGCCTTGGAAAGATTAGAGATGCCAAAACTCTTATCCAAATGCGTATCGCTACAATGCAAAATTTGAAGCGATATATTTTTCACCTTACTAAACTATCAAACTGAATAATATCTACAATTTTTTCTTTAAGCATTCCGATGAACCAAAATGAATTCGAAATTAGAATCAACATTTCATAACACCTTTATCATCTTTTAAATTTAAATTATGTTAACTGGGGAGCGCACGCACAATATATTAATGGTAAAATAAGACGAAAGATCATCTTGTTGATGGTGCCAAGCTTAGCGCGCGCTCCAAACCTTACACAAATCCCAAAATTCAGCTAAAGTACGCATGCAGTTCGCATACAATCCGTAACCAGCAAAACTGGCAACATAAAATCTAAGATCAAATAGTTCTGACTGATTATACGTATCAATTTCAGGATCACTGAGAATCGATTCTAGTATTGAACTACGCGGATTGTGATTAGCAATGATAAAAATCACTTCAGGCAAATTAGCGACATTAAGCTCTACCTTTGCATTGCTTGTACCTTTATTGAATTTCAGCAATTCGAGTTTATCTAGTTGATTGAACTGGTTCTCCATCGTTTCCAATAGTTCGGCGTATCGTTCCGTGTCAGAGATCAATGTATCCATATCTTTCAGATGTTTGAGTATTCCAGCGTCGCCTCCAAGAGCACTATCCCCATATTTCATCTCAATCAAGGCAGCTTTACATTTGTTGCCGCTTTTGCGCTGGGACGCAAGCCAGCGGATCGCTATAATATCAAAGCGGGCAAGACGAGGTACAGTTACTTCGATATCCGACACGAAATATTCGGTTTCATTTGAGATGGATGAATTGTTATTTTCACGGGCTACTAACTGTTGAAATTCCCGCTCAGCCTTACCGTAATGAGAGAAATATTCGTCCATAATGTTTCTCCGTTCGGCGAAGGAGGCAACCCATTTTTGTGCATCATCCTGGCTTGTAATAATAGTTGGTGAATTGGGAATATTTTTCCCTGTCTTGTTGAATTGATCGTCAAAATAGGTTTGGTAAAAACCCTCGCGGTGCTCTGTTATTTTGAGGATGTTTCCACCCCTATAGTAAATATTGATATAACCATCTCTTATTGCCAGCATCAGAGTTTGGTCTTTTCTTACTCGTGTAAGTATTGGGTTCAGCTTACCTTCTGGCTTCATCAAGTCGGCCATAAATTTTTTAGACAATCCTCTCATTTTATACCTCCCACCACTCGCCATCATTATAAACTTGTACATTAGGAAATATCTCGCTATATCGCTCAGGAAGAAAAGTGTGAATCGGAACCACCTTACGTGGATTGAGCGCTTCCACGATTTTCTTCAAGTCCGCGGGGCTAGCATGTCCCGAAGTGTGGATACTAATCTTTGGGATACCATGGCGTTCTAACCAATCTTTAAGCTTCAAGTATGAATCTTTTACCCAATAGCCTTCCCATTGAGAATAAATGTAATCAGCTCTTTTTCATACAACATATGAACCAAAAAAAGGGGGAGTTTGCGGGAGACATCTATCTTTACGAAGGTTATTATAACAACTTTGAACTTACGATATAGCGATTGAAATGTCTACGAAATATTGTCCAAAATGTGGAAAAACATCACCTGCCGATGCCCAATATTGTTCGAGCTGTGGAGCATCATTTGCATCTACAGCGCAAAGTGAGATTATAGTCGTTACAACACCTACAATTACTGGCTATGAAATTGTGAAAGTTCTCGGAACAGTTCATGGGATAACCGTGCGGACTAGAGGAATTGGTGGAAAATTTATTGCTGGAATCGAAGGCATGTTTGGGGGCGAGGTTAAATCATATAGTTCCGAAGCAGAAAAAGCCAGAAGAGAATCAATGGAAAGACTAATTGAGAAGGCCAGAAGTGTCGGAGCCAACGCAGTAGTCCGCACAGATTTTGAGACAAGCGACATACTACGGGGAACTGCTACGTTATTCTCTGCCTATGGAACAGCAGTAATCATAAAGCCTCTCAAAAAGTGATTGCATAGTAACAATCTAAAAACTTAAAAAAAGGGAGAGTTGCGGGATAGATCAGGTGATAGATATTATTGACTATGCAGTAGAAGACGAGAAG
>CAYSJE010000078.1:0-4214 GCA_964431345.1 uncultured Candidatus Saccharibacteria bacterium | reverse complement strand
ATGGGTAAAGCTGAATCTAGTGCTTCTGACTTTGAATCATCACTAACTAGCTTAAGGAAAACGCTGGATGACTTAGGGGTGTCTCAAGAAGACATGAACCTAAAGATAGAAGATTACATAATATTACAAGACCTTAAAAATAAACTAGATAAGTCTCAAGAAGAGTCTTCTGAAAGGCTTTTAGAAATAGAAGAAGACCTTATAAGTTTAAGGGAGGATAATGCTAAAAAGCAGAAGAAGTTATTGGGAGAGAATGGGTTATAAGTCGCTAGCTAATTTGCATATAGCAAAAAACCCCGCGAGTGCGGGGTTTTTGAATCAGAGAACTATCGCCAAGCCGCTTTCCATTCATCCCAAGTATCTTGACACCACTTAATTATTTTTGCACCGCCACCACCGAGCCAAGTAGCTAGTTCAATGTTATCTTGCTCTTGAGAAAGAGTGTTTTGTAATTCGATACCTAGTTCAAAGGTAGCACTTGGATCAAGGGCTACCTGACTTGCGCCAGTTGCATCAGCGATTTTTTTCTTGGCAACATCAGCAGAATCGTAAGCTTTTTCACGATTTGTTAATGAGGTTTCATCTGTGCCATCGTAATTAGCCATTTCTGCAGCGGCTGTGTTTTCAGCTGCTTTTTGGGCGTTAGGTGAGCTTTTGTCAGCAAATGTTTCTATAGCGTTAGTATCAATTTGGAGATCAGATCCTAGTTCAGTAATTTGAGTGTTTGTGTCTCCGGTGAATTCGTTAGCCGTTTCTGCAAGTCCTGGAGAAATTTCAGTTATGACAACTTTTGTGACAACAGCTGTGTCTGCACCTGCGGCACTAGTCATTTTTTTACCACTAGCATTCATTTTTGCCGAGAATTGCTTACCGTTTTTCCCGGTCATATTAGGGATTTCTAGGTCATTAACTGTGAACTCATTTCCAGAAACCACACTGCTTCCAGTTGAGGTAGTCGGTGTTTTAACAGTAGAGCCTTGATCCTCTGTTTTTTGAGTCCCAGAATAATTTAGTATCATGGTACTACCTAGGTTAGTGAAACCCATGAGGAGCCAGACAGCTAAACCGCCAATAATCAACCCTATTACTAGGGAGGTGATTGCATTTTTTTGCATAATTAATGTTCTTGGGATTGTAGAATTCTTCTGAATTACAACAACCCTCAATTATTGAATGATCGTTATGACTATAACACTTTTTGGAAAAATCAACAAATCTAGAAGTGGATATTTCCAACAATTATTGAAATGATTAAGAAGAGCATGAATCCGTTGGCAGTAATGAAATAATACTTATCAGGAATTTTTTTACTTGTGATTAAGACGTATAGTGTAATGGCAAAAATAAAAGCGACTGTTATAGTTAGGGTTGGTGATTGTAGATGGTTCTTGAGGATGATAGGGGTTAAGCAGAAAGAAACAGCAACTATTAATCCAGTGACTCTCTGCGCATTTACAAAACCTAGTTTTTTTTCTACAAAATTAGGAATAGTGTGAATCTTGTTAGCAAGATCAGCTTTGGTGTCTTTGAGATCCTTCATGACAGAAATAACAGTTACTAAGAGTAGCATAACAATGACAATACCAATCGGAAATTGATTGAAATTTTGTTCAGGGCTAAAAAAGGAATAACCAGAGAGGACACAGAGCAGGGTAGCACAGCCAATGATAAAATTTGATAAGGGGGCTCTGTTTCGCCAATGAAATGGTTTTAATGAATACAGAAATGTTAGGGTCATGTAAGCCAATACAAGGATGAAAACGCTAAAGTTTACATATGCTGCTGCGATCAAGGATATAAATGTGAAGATCACAGTGAGCAAAATATACTGTCGCTTTGTGAAATCTTCAGTGATTAAACCTCGTTCAGGGTTACTAATTTGATCAATTTTTATGTCAACAATATCATTGGCTAGGGCAGCCTGAGACCAGGCGAAGAAAATTGATATAGCTAGGCATGCTAAAAAGAAAACATCAAAAATAGAAAATTTTTCTGAACCAAACTGACTATAACTTATGGCTAATCCCAAAAAAGCAAATATCACATATATCATTGCCCTTTCCGGGCGGATGTTTTTAAGCAATAAGGCTATTTTGCCACGATGCTGCTTTATCGCTATTAGGAATACAAGTAAAAAAAGTATCAGGAAAAAAGCTGAACCAATTTCAATTGCGAAGGTCGTTTCATCCATGTTTCCCCAAATAGAGCTGAGGGTGTTTTGTTGCTGCAAGTCAAAAAGTTTGGCGAGTTGGTTAAACAAGAATGGAGCCATTCCAGCAATCATTATGACAAAATAGCTGGCAAGAGCAGAAAGTAAACTTCTCCACCAATTTCTACTGAAAACCATTGCAAAAATGAATATTCCGATAACAACTATCACAACTTCTATTCTAATACCAATAGTTGCTCCTTCTGTCCAATTTTCGCCACCCAGAGTTATTAGTGAATAGAAAAAATCCTTCCAGCTTTGTGGTATGACATACATCATGTTTAATCCCCTGCCACTAGAAACAATCAAGTCAATCACAGGGGGAATTAGGATGATGGGAGAAAATCTAACAATGAACTCAAAAACTTTTTTGAGCTTCAGTTTGGTAATGCTACTAATTGTGAGGGTGAGGCCTGCAAAAATAACAAGAAACCAAGGAATATAGTGGAGAAAGATATTCGCCGGTACAGCAAAGGTGACCTCTGACGTTTCTCTATCAGAAAAAGTTTCGAGCAATATACGAATCACTATAATACTCAAAAGGCCGAGTATATACAGCCAGATGGTATTAGGTAGGCCTTGTTTGTTGTCAGGAGTTTTGGGCATATGCTTGCGATAGCATTTTATGAGGGTTCAAATAAGAGCCTCGTTTGTAACGAGGCTCTTGGGATAAATTTCACACTAGAGAAGGATAATGATAATTACAATCATCCAGAAGAGCTTTCTATTTGACCAATCTTTTGCATCTACAATTCCAGATTCTAATAAAGAAGTCTTGGTGCTTTCCATGAATTCGTCATCTACACCGACATTTGTCGCGCTAGTATCATCCATGATGTCTCTTTTTACACTTGCAAAATTATCAGTATCTCCAGCTGTTAAGGGTAAAATAGCCACTTGTTCTTCAGGAGTCTCATCATTTTTTTCTGCATTACCCAAAGCGGTATTTACTCTGCTTACAGATCCCTTGGTTGCAGTGAAAGTGTCACCACATTTTGTTCCATCAATCATAAAATCCATTGAGAATTCCTCGCCATCAGACGTCCATTCTCCGGTGTAAGGGCCCAGGTTTGTGAAGTCAGTACACTTGCTATCATAGTCTTCACTTGTGACTAATCCGTTGTTAGCTGTTGGGCTTGGTGTCGGTGTTCCTGTAGTTAAGATTCCATTTTGGTTGGCAGTCTTCTGAGTGCCGGAATAATTGAGCACCATAGTGCTGCCTAATCCAGTCAAGCCCATGAGTAGCCACATGGCTAATCCTCCAACGATCAACCCTACAACGAGGGTGATGATTGCATTTTTTTGCATAGATTTTTTATTAGTTTATTATTGTATACCAAAACTTATTGTTTATATTCTAGCATAAATAGGCAAATAGTCAAAGATTTGTCCACAGTTGAACACTTTTTCTAAAACTTGCTTATTCATGGTATAATATGAATATCTATGGAATTTCTTGCAATCTCCCAGCTCAACTGGGATGGTTTAACACAATTTCTAGAACAAAACTCAGCTAGCTGGACCACAGCTATTATTTTGCTTTTTGTATTGTTAATTTTTTTCTATGTAGGTTCAGGGCTTGGCAAAACTGCCAAGGGAATTATCTCTGTCTATGTGGCGCTCGCTATTGTAAATACAGTTGTGTTTTTTCAGACTGGTGGGCCAGAGATAAATGTGCCGGGATATTTTGTTTTGAAGCTTGGTGCGTTTGTGGGGATTAGCTTGGTGGTTCTCATGATAATTTCTCGCTATTCTTTTCGGGCTCTGATCAAAGTAGATTTTTCTGGAAATATTGTAGAGCGAATAATTTTTGCGGCTCTAGGGGCTGGGATGCTCATTGCAATTCTGATGTCTTTTATGCCAGGCGAAATTGTCGGCACAATAAACCCAGCTTTGCGCTGGGCGTTTATGTCAGATATTGGGTTTTCTATTTGGCTGGTTGCCCCGATTATTGCGTTTATGTTTGTGAAAAAGCGGGACTAAAAACGCCTTCGCCTGCCTTCGC
>CAYSJE010000077.1:0-4233 GCA_964431345.1 uncultured Candidatus Saccharibacteria bacterium | reverse complement strand
AATGATGTGACGGGGATGGCCATACATAATATTTTGGAAGCACAGGGGTATGATGTTTTGACGACTACAATATTAAATGACAAGGGACGGCATATTTGTCAGGGAATGTTGATGTATCAGAAATTCGGTGAGGGCAAAACTCCTAAGGATGTTGGGATGAAACCAGATCACTTTGTCGGTAAATTTTATGTTATGTATGCTCAGAAGGTTGAAGATAATCCAGGATTTGAAGACGAGGTTTCTGAGATGTTGCAGAAATGGGAAGCAGGCGACAAAGAAGTTAGAGAGTTATGGCAAAAAATGTACGAATGGGATTATGAAGGCATTCATGAAACCTATGCCCGAGAAGGCTCGCACTTCGATGATGAGCAGCGTGAGAGCGACATGTACGCTAAAGGTAAAGATATCGTCGAAAAATATTTGGCTGAGGGGAAGTTTATTAAGAAAGACGATGGCAGTGTGGTGGCAGATCTTACTAAATATGGCTTAGATGAAAAAGTTCTACTTCGCTCAGATGGGACTTCTGTTTATATTACCCAAGATCTATATTTAGGCGAATTTCGGGAACAGAAATATCATCCAGAGAGATTGATTTATTGTGTCGATGTTCGCCAAAACTATCATTTCCAAGCCTTGTTTGATGTGTTTGATATCATAGGTTATAGCTTTGCCAAGAAAAGCTATCACCTGGGTTACGGATTTGTGTCTCTCAAAGATGGGCACATGTCTTCGAGAAAAGGAAAGGTTGTTTCCACCGATGATTTCCTGGATGATCTCAAGGCCAAGGCTAAACAAGTAATGAGCGCCAGCAAAGTACAAGTTGAGAAATCGAATGAGGATGAAGTGGCTGAACAAATTGCGATAGGTGCGGCTAAGTACGGGATGCTTCATTATGAGTGGAAGCACAACATTGTCTTTGTTCCAGAAGAAACTATTAAATTTACGGGCAACACTGGTCCGTATTTGCAATACACTTATGCGAGGATTCAAGGAATTTTGCGCAAAGCTGAAACAGAAACCAAGTTTACTAAATTTAGTAAATTGGAATCAGCCGAAGAAAAGTTGCTCAGACAATTGTATATATTCCCAGAAATTATAGCTGCTGCTGCGAGGACTTATGAGCCTCACCTGCTTACAGATTATTTGTATGACTTAGCTCAGGTTTTCAATTCTTTTTATAATAATCTTTCTGTGCTTAAGGCTGACAAAGAAGAGGAGAAAAATCTCAGATTATCTTTATGTTCAGCGACGGCTCAGATTTTGAATAATGGCCTTAGAATTCTAGGGATAGAAGCTCCAGATAGGATGTAGTCAATGCCAAAATTATTGCATACAAAAAATATTTTATTGCTAATCGGGATATTTGCAGGTATCGCGAGTTTGCTATGGGTAGTCTGGCAGTTGAGTGGTAGTGAGATTTCTGAGCCAAAAACAGCCGATGTGGATTTGTTGGAAGCGACTACAGGTGAAGAGATTTCTATGCCAACAACTCCTGTCCCGCAAAACACACCAGAACCTCTAACAACAATTGAGCCCAAAGATGATAAAATAAATGAAGAGAATTCTGATGAAGTAGTTTATGAAGATGATATAGGGAAATTTTCTATTGCCTATCCTCGTGAGTGGAAAGTGGTGACGGGAATGTCAGAGCCGGATAGTTTAGGAAGTATTTGGTTTGTCGCACCAGGCAGGGAGCTAGATATAATTTATCCTGGAGAGACAATGATTGTGATACGGGAAAATTCTGAAAATCTACCACTCGATGAGTATTACGAAAAACCATTTGCAATAAATTTGTTTGAAACGTCAGAGATACAGGAAAATGTAGAAATAGCGGGTATTCAAGGTAAGAAATTTAGCAAAGTACAGGGTTTGTCGGAAAGTGTTATTGCCGCGGTGGTTCACGAGGGGCAAGTAATCGAATTTCATGACATTTCTACAACTCATCAGGATGATCAAATTTGGCAAAACATGCTTACAAGTTTGAGTTGGTTATAGTATAATTAAAAATCAATAATTAAATAAACTTATGAAAAATCCGTGGAAATTTGTTTCAATTCTATTAGGTGCTTTAGTGATTTTGACTTTGCTATGGCAATATTTTACACTGCTTGATTTTAAAACTGAGTTTGAAAAAATGCAGACAAAAAGCGAGGAACTTTTAGCATATGCTCAGAATCAAGGAGTAGTCGTTCCTAATGAAGCAGAAGAGTTGGAGCCTCTACAAAAAGTAGACCCAGCTGATGTTAGCGCAGATGATGATCCGCATACTGGTAATACTGATGCCAAAATGACTATTATAGTATTTGATGATTTTGAGTGTCCTTTTTGTGTGAAAATGCATGAGAGTTTGGCCGAAATTCGGCAGAAATTTACTGAGGATGAACTTAGGATAGTTTATCGTGATTTCCCACTCTCGGGTCATGAGAATGCTATGCCGGCGGCCAAAGCTGCTGGGGCTGCTTTTGAGCAAGGAGAATATTTTGCGATGGCAGATTTGATTTTTGATAATCAGGCTGATCTTTCTGAAGATAAATATTTAGAGTTTGCAGAAGAATTGGGTCTAGATATAGAAAAAATTCAAAACAGATATGACTAGTGAAAAAGTTCAGGCAGAAATTGACAAAGATTTAGAAGATGTGAAATCATATGGTGGCTCAGGTACGCCGACAACCTTTTTGAACGGTGAGCAGATCGGTGGGTATTTAGGTGCGGCAGAGTTAGAAAAGACTATAAAAGAAAAGCTAGAATAATATGAACAAGGGAATCTGGGTAATAATAATTTTGGGAATTATTATTGTTATTTTAGTAGTCATGCTAGTAGTTTTTTCTATGGAAGAAGTAAATAAAGGCGAAGAAAATACTGAAATTGAGAGTCCCTCAAATTCTTCCCTAGAATTATCTTCGGATGTTTCCGTTACAGTGAGCATCCCTGAAAGCACGCCAATTGAAACTACTATAGACAAGTCTTTATGGAACGCAGATTTTTTCAATGAGGCTGATATGTCAGACCATGATGTCCAGGCTGCTTTTGGTCTCTGGTGCCAGGCGAATCCAAAAGCTTGTGAAAGGGAGTATGGTAATAGTTTGTGAGTGAGAATATGGGAATGATTAGTCAATTTGAATTACCTTTGACAATGCAGGGAAACTTGTTATAATTGAGGCACAATCAAAAATGCGTTCGAGGGGCTATCTACCCCAAGCACTTCAAAGAAATCTTGGTTACTACCCGGGTGAGGTAATCAAGAAAGTAGACTGAAGCGGCTGGTCTTCGTAAACGACTAAATTAAGTTAAATCCAAGATGGTACCGTGGCTTTGCTAAAGGCACTCTTGTGGGAATTTTTCTAAAATTTCTGTAAGAGTGTTTTTATAATCAAAACTAGATGTCAAAAATTTATACAATCTTAGTAATTCTATTAGCTGTGTTTACCCTCGCTGGCTGTTCTGCCAAAGACACAGCTATGCAGCTTCTTACAGAAGGCGAGACCGAGGTGGCTAATTTGCCAGTGGATGGTCAGTTTTTTACACTGGAGAGAGTTGATGATATTAACGAAATGAGTGAAGTGATTGAAGTGAACTATGATGGACAGGTCAAACTGAAATCTGGTGATACCACAGAGAATATGAAAAAAGCATCGGAAGAAGAAGTTAAGAAAATGTATGAATTAATAAAAGCTGGGGATTACGATGGCTTGAAAACAGAATTAGCAATAGAGAATTCTGGTGAGGGTGATCTAAACGAGACACTAACGCTATTTACGCCAGAAGGTCAGCAGGAAATCAAAAATATTACCGCCGAGGATTTGTCTGAAGGAGAAAAGACATTCCTGCCAGACAAATGGGACGTCACCTTTGGTAAAGTGAGAAGATTTTTTGGGAATTTAACCGGAGAGCCTGAATAATATGTTTAACAAAGTAGATCCAAAACAAGATTTCGCCAAACAAGAGCATACCGTGCTCGATTTTTGGGATAAACAAAAAATCTTTAATAAACTTAGAGATAAAAATAAAGGCAAAGAAAAATGGTCTTTTCTAGATGGCCCAATCACAGCCAATAATCCTATGGGTGTGCATCATGCCTGGGGGAGGACGCTAAAAGATCTCTGGCAGCGTTATAAAGCCATGAAAGGCTTTGATCAGCGTTTTCAGAATGGTTTTGATTGCCAGGGCTTGTGGGTGGAAGTTGAAGTAGAAAAAGAACTAGGTTTCAAAGACAAAAAAGAAATAACTTT
>CAYSJE010000076.1:0-4238 GCA_964431345.1 uncultured Candidatus Saccharibacteria bacterium | reverse complement strand
GTTTTCCAAGACGCTTTCCATGAGAAGCACGCTATGATCTACAGCAAAGATACTGACACCCAAACTGTATTACGATCAGAGGGCTGGACTAACGAGCTAGACAACAATTGGCAGCAGGATTATGTAGCAGTTGCTGACAATAATATGGCAGCCCTAAAAACTGATAGAGTAATGGACAGAGTAATTAATTATTCTGTGGATATTAGTAATCCAAATGAGCCAATTGCCGAGTTGCAAATGACTTACAATAATACCGGGAGATTTACGGTATTTACAACAAGGTATCGAACATGGACTCAGGTATATGTCCCAGGAGAAGCAGAAATTATTGACTACGAAGGAGTTGAGACTGATGACAAAAATGCTCCCCTCGGAAAACTCAGAGAAGAGATTGATCCAAATTCTGGGCGAAAAGTGCTTTCTTATTTTAAGTCAGTTGAGCCTGGGACTCAGGAGTCAGTAATAATAAGATACAAATTGCCTAAAAACGTAATTGAGGACGACACCTATGCCTTGCTTTTCCAAAAGCAAGCTGGAACAGAAGGGCATAAATTAAATGTCAATGTAACCGGTGTCGACAAGGTAAAGGAAATAAACCCTACAGATATTGGAGTCGCTGAAGCTGGGAAAATCACCTTTGATTCAGATTTGATAGTTGATCGTAAATTTTTCGTAAATTTTAAATAACAATTATGTCACCTACGCAATCTGGTAAATATGTTGCGATCTACGTTTTTATTATTCTCGGGCTTGCCGCTTTTGGGATAGGTGTTTGGGTTGGGAAAATTTGGGAAAGCCCCCAGGCAGAAAGCAAAGCCGAAATTGTTAACAGAGATGGGCGTAATGTTGAACAACTTGATTTTGAGCTTTTCTGGAATGTGTTTGATTTGGTAAAAGAAAAATACTATGACCAACCAGTAGACGAAGAAGCTTTGTTCTATGGAGCAATCAAAGGAATGGTTGAAGCAACTGGCGATCCATACTCAGCTTTTCAAGACCCAGAAGAAACCAAAGAATTTGATGAAGAACTCGAGGGGACATTTGAGGGAATAGGAATTGAGATTGCTATAAAAAAAGACAAGCTAATTGTGGTCGCCCCAATAGAAGGAACTCCTGCTGCAAACGCAGGGCTCAGGGCTGGAGACTGGATCATAAAGATTGATGATGAATTGACTCTAGATATGAGACTAAATGATGCCGTCAAAAAAATTAGAGGGCCAAAAGATTCTAATGTAAAACTAACGATTGCTCGGGGTGAAGATCCTGACCCTGAAGACTTTGACATTACTCGCGGTAAAATTGAAGTCAAATCAGTTAAGATAGAAATAAGTGACGACAAAATTGCAATTATAGAAGTTTCCCAATTTGGGAATGATACTAATCAGGAATTCGAAAAAGCTGTCAGAAAAGTTTTGAATGATGATACTAAAGGAATAATTCTTGATTTACGAAACAATCCAGGGGGCTTACTGAATTCAGCTATAAAAATGTCTAGCGAGTTTATTGAGGATGGTATAATTGTTAAAGAGGAGAGGGTTGGCGATCAGGCTGTAGATCATGAAGCCGTCGGTGCCGCTAGACTCAAAGATATTCCGGTTGTAGTTTTGGTCAATGAGGGAAGTGCCTCTGCTTCCGAGATCGTTGCTGGGGCATTGCGTGATCAAAGAGATATCCAAATAATCGGTCAGACTACATTTGGCAAAGGGTCAGTTCAGGATCTAGATAGCCTGCCACAAGGCACTAGCCTTCGTATTACCGTAGCTAAATGGCTCACCCCAAATGGAGATCAAATAGACGAGGTTGGAATTACACCTGATGTCGAAATTGAAATGACAGACGAAGATTACGATAATGACAAAGATCCGCAACTGGGTAAGGCCATAGAAGTCTTGCAAACAGAGCTATGATTAAACGACTGAGGCTCCTTGTTACTGGCAAAGTCCAAAACGTGTGCTTTAGATATTACACACAAGCCAAAGCCGAAGAATTAGGCCTAGTTGGAGTTGTCAGGAATCTAGATGACGGTACAGTTGAGATTATTGCGCAAGGTGAAACAGAAAAGCTTGCTAAATTAGTCGATTGGAGTTATCGTGGTTCTAAAGTCGCTCAAGTAACACAGGTTACAGAAGAATGGGTTGAGCCAGCAGAAGAATTTACCAATTTTATAATAGAGCACTAATATGAAAGTTTTACTAAGAAAATCACAACCAAATCTAGGTAAAAAAGGGGACGTTGTCGAAGTGAAAGATGGCTATGCCCGAAACTACTTAATTCCCGAGAATTTAGCAGTCTTAGCAACGAAAGGCGCTATCGCTGATGTTAATTTGTCGAAAGCAAAAGAAGTAAAAGGTAAGAAAGAATTGGCAGAAAAGTCAGATGAGATTAAAAAATTGCTTGCTGATAAGACTATCGAGATCAAAGAAAAAGCAGCGGAAAACGGAAAACTATTTGGTTCAGTAGGCACAGCTGATATAGCCAAAGCCATCAGTAAGGAAATTGATCTCAAAATTCCAGAAGATATTGTTAATTTAGATAAGGATATCAAAAAAGCTGGCGAACACAAAGTAGAAATAGAATTGGATAAAGATACAAAATTTAGCGTAAATATAAAAATTTCCCCTGAAGAATAAGAAATAATGTCACCCAAAAAGAGCAATAGAAAATACATTTTTATAACAGGTGGGGTGATTTCTAGCTTAGGAAAGGGAGTCACTTCTTCTTCGATTACAAAAATTCTCAAAAGTTACGGTTTCAACGTTACTCAGATAAAGTGTGAAATGTATGTCAATATTGATGCCGGAACAATTCGCCCCACAGAACATGGCGAAGTTTTTGTTTGTGCTGATGGCACAGAGGCCGATCAGGACCTAGGAACTTATGAAAGATTTTCTGACTTAGAGTTGGGTAAAGAAAACTTCATTACTCATGGGCAAATATATCAGACTGTTATAAGGAGAGAGAGAAATTTGGAATATGGCGGCGAAGATGTAGAAGTTGTGCCGCATGTCCCTATGGAAATTATTTCTCGTATCAAGCAAGCTGGGCAAAAAACAAATGCCGATATAGTAATAATAGAGTTAGGCGGGACAGTAGGAGAATATCAGCAAGTGCTATTCCTGGAGGCAGCCAGAATGATGAAGCTGGAATTTGGCAATAGTGTTTTGAATATCCATGTAGCCTATCTGCCAATTCCGCCAAGTATTGGCGAGATGAAATCAAAGCCTGCGCAGCATTCTGTCAGAAACTTGCATTCTGCTGGTATAGTTCCAGATATTTTTGTCGGCAGATCTCCCCGAAATTTGGACAGACCTAGAATCAATACTTTGTCTAGGAACACGGGAATTCCAAAAAATAGCATTTTCTCTAATCCTGATGTTAAGTCTATTTACGAAATTCCATTGATACTTAATCAGCAAAAGATAGGGGAGAAGATCCTAGATTTGTTAGAATATAGGCCTAGAAAACATCCAAAATTGGACGACTTCGAAAAACTTGTCAAAATAATTAAACGAAAAAAGAAAACTGTAAAAATAGGAATTGTTGGTAAGTATTTTGATACAGGAGATTTTGCTCTAGAAGATTCTTATATTTCTGTTATTGAGTCCCTAAAACACGCTGCCTGGCATTTCAATCTGGAGCCTGAAATTCAGTGGATTAGTTCTAAAGACTACGAGAAAAACCCTCGCTCTGTAAAGAATTTATCTGAATATGACGGAGTAATTATTCCAGGCGGATTTGGTAAGAGCGGAGTAGAGGGGAAAATTAGAGCTCTCAAATATATTCGCGAAAACAAAATTCCATATTTAGGGTTATGCTATGGACTACAGATGGCGGTAGTAGAATTCTCTCGCAATGTTTGTGGTATGAAAAAAGCTCATACAGCAGAAGTTGCTCCACGAACTCCGCAAACAGTAATAGACATTCTGCCAGAGCAAAAAGCGAAGTTAGCAAAGAAAGACTACGGTGCAACTATGCGACTAGGTGATTACAAAGCTGTCTTAGAAAAGGGGTCAATTGTCGCAGAAGCTTATGGGTCAACAAAAGTTATTGAGAGACATCGTCATCGATACGAAGTCAATCCTAAATATATAAGCAAGATAGAGAAATGTGGCCTAAGATTTTCGGGCAAATCTCCTAACAGGCGCTTAATGGAATTTATCGAATTGCCAAAAGATGTTCACCCCTTCTTTGTTGGCACTCAGGCTCACCCTGAATTTTTATCGAGGCCAAACAAACCC
>CAYSJE010000075.1:0-4343 GCA_964431345.1 uncultured Candidatus Saccharibacteria bacterium | reverse complement strand
TGATTCTCGAACATCATCAGTATTATTCTTGAAAGCCAATCCTAATACGGCAATTTTCTTATTGCTTAGATTATATTTAAAGTATTCATTAATTCTCTTGAAGAATAATTTTTTCTGTCTATCATTGCTTTTCAAGACTGTATCGACTATATCAAATTCATAATTATTTTGAAGAGACATGTGTCTTAGGGCCGCAACATCTTTAGGAAAACAGCTCCCACCCCAGCCAAATCCGGCATTTAGAAATTTAGGACCAATACGTGAATCCAATCCGATCCCTTGGGCCACACTATCAACGTCTGCCCCCACTTTTGCGCTCAAATTTGCCATTTCATTGATGAAAGAAAGTTTGGTTGCTAAAAATGCATTAGAGGCATATTTGATTAATTCTGCTGTTGGAATATTTGTGAAAAGTTTTGGTGCTTTAAGCTTGGCATAAACATTTTTCATGGTTTTCTTGGCACGCTCAGAATCAATTCCAACTACAACTCTGTCTGGCTTAGAAAAATCATCGATAGCACTTCCCTCCCTCAAAAATTCCGGATTGGAAGCTACGTCGAAAGATTTTTTATAATACTTCTTTATTTCTTTGCGTACAATTTCGGCAGTACCAACAGGAACCGTGCTTTTATTCACAATTACAGCATAGTTTTTGAGAGATTTGCCAATGTCTCTAGCCGCTTGTTTTACATAGGAAAGATCAGCTGAGCCATTCTTTGATTGTGGAGTGCCCACCGCAATGAAAATTACTCCAGCACCTCTGGTATGCTTGCTCAAATCTGTATCAAATTGGAGTCTGCCCGCCTTAACATTTTTCTTAACTAGGGCTGGCAAGCCTGGCTCATAGAAAATATCTTTTCCCTTTTTGAGGCTGGCTACTTTTTCTGGGTCAATGTCTATGCAAGTAACTTTGTGTCCTAATTGAGCCAAGCAAGCGCCTGTTACTAACCCAACGTATCCTGTTCCAATAAAAATCAGTTTCATGAAATTATATTGTTAATAAGTTTTAATAGTCTCTCCGTTTGGATGCAAATTTAACACAGCATCGTTAACTGTCATAACATTCTTAGTTTTATATCCTAGTCCTTTGAAAATTTCCATAGATCCAATGCCGCGCTTTTTGCCATTAGCAATTACAAATATACCAGGGGAATTTTTTGTTGTCAGCAATGCTCCATCCCTGAATTTCACAGCTGGGCCTTTTGCATAACCATCCATTTCTTTCTTAGAAACCTCTACTACATTGATCTGCCCACTATAATTGAAGCCTAAGATTTGCTTGTCCCAATAACCTCGTTTCTTCCCTTGATCTAGTAGATAAACTGCTGGATTATCTGCTGTTTTGATGAATGTTCCATCAGGGCGAGTAAAGTTATCTTTATCAAAATTCTCGCCTTTTGACAAGAGATTCACTTCTGTCCAGCCAGCGTCAACCGGATCACTATTGTCATAGCCCAATTTATGCAAAGTGTCTTGATCGGGGATACCTAGGCGTTCTCCGCCTTGAGAAATATATACAGCTCCATCAGGATCTCTGAGAACTAGCCCATCTCGCATTTCAATCGGATCTCCACTGCCGAAGCTAGTCAGATCACTTTCTTCTACTTGGATAATCTGTTTGGCTTGATAAGTTTGCCCAAATGCTGCTGAGCCCCAGAAGCCATGCTTTTGTTCATTTTTGTCTATCAAATATACCCCAGGCTGTCCTTTCACTTGAACTAGTGTACCTGTCGGAAACCATGATCCAAAATAATCATCCCAGAGTTTATTGAACAAACAGTTCCCATTGCATTTTTCTTTTCCATAAACAGGGTTATAGATGAACAAATTTGCCACGGCATCATTGGCCGGGGTCACATCCACACCGTCTTGGGTTTTGGTTGTTTTGCCTGCTTCATAGGTATATTGCCCTTTCTTTTTGTCATACCCTTCTCCTAAACTATAAGCAGCGTAATCTGTTTGGACTTCTATGCCATCATATTTACTGTTACAGCTCCCATAGCCCAAAGCACAATCAAGCTGATCTTGATCTGGCTTCGCAGTAGAAATTAAACTCTGTTCTTTCTGATACATAACTAGTAACACTTTGGGATTTAATCCATAGGATTTACAGGCTTCGTAAACTAAGTCAGAGATTTTCTTGTTACCAACTTTTTGTGTTGCCAGTCCACTGCCGCGTGTTTCAAGGAATTTCTGAATATCACTTCTAGTCATGCCATTGGAATTGTAATATTGCCTGGCAGAAATCAGATTATTAGCATCATAGGTATACCCAGCACTTGCCAGTGCCGGTACAATTAAAATGGTTGCTGCTAAAAGCAGCACTAGGAATTTATTTTTGCTTTTCATTTTTTCTTTTATTAGCTATGAAATTATTAACTTTGAGAAGCGATTCAAACGTTCCGGCATCAAACCATTGTCCTTCTAAAACCTTGGCGCTCAAATTCCCTCTTTCTAAATAAATATTATTCAAGTCAGTAATTTCTAATTCGCCGCGATCTGAAGGTTTCTGATCTCTAATATAATCAAAGCAATTCTTATCATACAAATACAAGCCAACTTGCCCTAAATCGCTTTTAGGATTATCTGGTTTTTCTTCAATAGATAATACTTTACCGTCGTCATCAACCTCAACCACTCCAAGTTGTTTCAATTTTTCACTATCATCTATTCGAGTTGCAAAGTTCATCGCCCCTTCACCAGAAAACCCCTAGATTGTCTTGCCTAAATTATCTTCAAAAACATTGTCCCCCAGAATAAACGAAATCGATTCTTCATGAGCAAATGACTCTGCCAGAGACAATCCATGAGCTAGTCCCTTTGGCTCATCCTGGACTTCAAAAGTAAATTTTGCCCCAAATCGACTACCTGATCCAAGTATGTTTAAATAATCCCCGGCTCTCTCAGGCGCAACAATGATAAAAACTTCATCAATTCCCGCATCTAGCAATGTCTGCAACGGATAATAGATCATTGGCCGATCATAAATCGGCAATAATTGTTTACTAGTAACATAAGTCAATGGTCTCAGTCGCGTACCTTTCCCTCCCGATAAAATTATACCTTTCATGTAGTTTTTTATGGATTACTTATTACTAATTATCAGCCAAGCTTGATTAGCCATTCCTTTTCAATTCAGCATATTTCTTTATCGCATTTTCTACGGCTTCCCTAGCTGGAGGCATTTCAATACCAAGTTTATCTAAGTTTGGTGATTGCATAATATTAGCCGAACGTTTGCCCTTCAAGGTCCCTTCAGCAATTAGGTCTTCCTCTGTTACCCATTCATTAGTATGTCTAGAATCAACATATTTTTCATACCAGCCAATTATATCTTTGTGAAAAACAGATCCAGGATTTGTAACATGGAAAATCCCTTCGCCCTTTTTTTCTAGAAGCTGTCTAAATACATCTACCATATCATCTATGACTGTAATACTATTTTCATAATTACAAATTTTGGGAAAGCTCGCGAGTTTATCGATAATATTCTGTGGACAAGGACGACTATCTAAAGGCATTCTAATTTTAGCAATTCCCACATTGGGAAGAGTCGAAAGGGCTAAGTCCGCAGCATATTTACAGCGAGTATATACTGCCGAAGGATTACCAAAATCACTCGGCTCCCAAGGTTCGTCACTCCCCTTGCCCCCATAAAAAATACAACCAGATCCTATGTGTAGTAAGTATATATTTCTATTCTGGCATGCTTCTGCAATCGTAATAGGTAGAACAGTGTTGCCTTTAATTGTCTCCATTTGATGCTCTTCGCACCAATCAACATTAGGCTTTCCTACAATTCCAGCGGCATTCAGAACTGCATCTGGCTTATACTCATCTAGCATATCCTCGACATCTTTTACAGTCTCAATCCATTTCTCAGAAACTACTGAGTCGTCCCACTTTTCAGAACAGCGACTCTCTACATAACCTTTTCCTATAATTAGAATTTTCATAATCTATCTTTAAGAGTATTGTTTCTTATAATAATTCAAGTATTCACCCGTTTTTATTTTCTTCCACCAATTCTCATTATTTTTATACCATTCAACAGTATTTTTTAATCCTTCAGAAAAATTCATCTTTGGCTGCCAGCCAAGTTTTTTTAATTTGTTACAATTAAGAGCATAACGTACATCGTGCCCAGGTCTGTCTTTTACATACTTAATAGATTTCTCATCCCTGCCTGTTTGTTTGAGTAAGGTTTTTGTGAGTTCCATATTGGTAATATCGCGCCCTCTGTCCGATCCAATATTATAAATCTCGCCTGGCTTGCCTTTGTCTAGAATCTTGGCAATTGCTCTGACATGAACATCCACATACAGCCAATCACGAACCTGATC
>CAYSJE010000074.1:0-4409 GCA_964431345.1 uncultured Candidatus Saccharibacteria bacterium | reverse complement strand
CAGTGATCATATTTTTGATATAATCAGCATGTCCTGGACAATCAACGTGAGCATAATGGCAATTATCTGTCTCATACTCAACATGAGAAGTCGCAATAGTAATACCACGCTCTTTCTCTTCCGGGGCATTATCAATTGTGTCAAAAGCACGTGCTTTTGCACCACCTTCAGCAGCTAAACAAATTGTAATAGCAGCTGTCAAAGTTGTTTTACCATGATCAACATGGCCAATAGTACCAACATTTACATGACGTTTTGATCGATCGAATTTGGCTTGTTCTTCCGCCATTTTTTTTATTCTTTACCACCGCAATTACCCACGCGGTGTATTTAATTACTTAATAAAAGACTAATAAATAATTTAACAGGTGTTTAACAAGTTGTCAACTACTTCTTCTCTTCTCCCGTGATTTCCTTAGCAATATTAGGCGGAACCTCTTCATAATGATCAAATTCCATATTTGGAACACCTCTACCTTGGGTCAATGACCGCAAAGCTGTAGTATAACCAAAAATTTCTGCTAAAGGAACTTTTGAGTTAATAACCTTCAATTTCGCTCTATCAGCGATCTCATCTATCTGGGCTCGCTTAGAATTCAAGTCTCCCACAACATCACCCATGTATTCTTCTGGACAAGTAACTTCTAAAGCCATAATAGGCTCCAAAATAATTGGATTCGCTTTCTTCACACCATCTTTCAAACCTTTAGATCCAGCAATCATGAAAGCAGCTTCAGATGAGTCAACATCATGATAAGAACCATCATACAAAGTAACTTCAATATCTACAACCGGATAACCAGCTATCACCCCATTCTCCATGGCGCCTTTAACACCTTTCTCAACTGACGGAATATATTCTTGCGGAATAGAGCCACCTTTAATTTCGTTTACAAATTCAAACCCTTTACTTCTTTCAAGTGGTTTCAACCGCAACCAAACATGACCGTACTGACCACGACCACCAGACTGCTTTATATATTTGCTTTCAACTTCTGTTTCTTTCTTAATAGTTTCACGATAAGAAACTTGAGGCTTGCCAATATTTGCTTCGACTTTGAATTCCCTCTTCATTCTATCCACCAAAACATCTAGCTGTAACTCACCAACTCCAGAAATAATTGTTTGGCCTGTCTCTTCATTTGATTCCACCCGGAAAGTAGGATCTTCATCAGATAATTTCCCTAGAGCAATACCAAGTTTCTCTTGGTCAGCTTTTGTTTTTGGCTCAATTGCCATCGAAATAACTGGCTCAATAAATGTAATGCTTTCAAGTTTAATAGGATTATCTGGATCACAAAGAGTATGACCAGTTTTGGTGTCTTTCAATCCAATAATAGCTGCGATTTCTCCAGCATAAACCTCATCAACATCTTCTCTATCATTCGCATGCATTCGCACAATTCTACCAATGCGTTCTTTCTTGCCAGAATTTACATTGAGAACATAAGTACCGGCTCTAAGTGTACCAGAGTACACTCTAAAGAAAGTAAGCGTACCAACATAAGGATCAGTAGCAACTTTGAAAGCTAGAGCTGCAAAAGGAGCGTCGTCTTTTATTTCTCTCGTCATTTCCTTCTCCTCGTCTTGAGGATCATGCCCGACGATTGGCGGAACATCCATAGGAGATGGCAAATAATCAACCACAGCATCCAGCATAGCTTGCACACCTTTGTTTTTCAAAGCTGAACCACACAATATCGGAATTAGCTTATATTCTAGAGTTGCTTTACGCAAAGTTTTTTTCAAATCTTCTTCAGAAATTTCTTTGCCTTCTAGATATGCTTCCATTAACTTGTCATCCTGTTCAACAATTTTTTCTATCATTTTTTCACGCCATTTTTTGACTTCGTCTTTCAGATCATCACGGATTTCTTGTTCTTTGACTTCTTCACCTTTTTCACCAACAAAGACCCTTTCTTTTTGTTTAATCAAATCTACAATTCCTTCTAGACTGTCCTCGATTCCGATCGGAATTTGAATAACAACAGCATCATCAGTTAATCTTTCTTTGATAGAATTTATATCGAATTCAAAATCCGCGCCTGTTCGATCAAGTTTGTTGATAAAACAAATACGCGGAACTTTATATTTATCGGCTTGACGCCAAACAGTTTCTGACTGCGGCTCGACTCCAGCTACACCATCAAAGACAACTACACCACCATCAAGCACTCTAAGTGAACGCTCAACTTCAGCTGTGAAATCAACATGGCCTGGAGTATCTATAATATTAATTCTATTTTTGTTCCAGAAACAGGTGGTCGCTGCAGATGTAATAGTAATACCACGTTCCTGCTCCTGTTCCATCCAGTCCATTTCAGCTTCACCTTCATGAACCTCACCAATTTTGTGTTTTTTCCCAGTATAATATAAAATTCGCTCGGTTACGGTAGTTTTACCCGCATCAATATGAGCGACGATACCTATATTTCTAACTTTGTCTAAAGGATATTTTCTGGCCATATATTTTATGAAGCAAAATGAGCAAAAGCTTTGTTAGCTTCAGCCATTTTATGTACTTGAGCTCGCTTCTTCATTGCACTACCTTCTTTGTTAGAAGCTTCAATTAATTCTGTAGTCAGTTTTTTCTCCATTGAATTTCCTTTGCGAGTATTAGCTGCTTCAATTATCCAACGAAATGCTAAAGTCTGTCGTCTGTGACCATGGACCTCAAAAGGTATCTGGTAATTTGCGCCACCAATTCTACGACCCTTAACTTCTAAGAGAGGACCCACGTTCTGAACAGCTTTATCAAAAATTTCTAGCGGATCTTTTTTAGTTTTCGCTTTAATCTCATCTAGAGAATTGTAAACTATTTTCTGAGCAATGCTTTTGTTACCATCTCTCATCAGGATATTAGTAAAACGCGCCAAAGTTAAATTACCAAATTTTGGATCGGGATGAATGAATCTGTGTTTTGCACGACTACGACGCATAAAGATTTATTATTTATTTGGCTTCGCCACTTGCTCCGTCAGCTGCCGGTTCTGCGGCGGCAGAAGATTCTGCAGCAACTTTACCACCTTTCTTAGTACCGTATTTACTTCGGGAACGCATACGACCTTCTACACCAGCAGTATCTAATCTACCACGAACAACGTGATAACGAACTCCAGGTAAATCTTTCACCCTTCCGCCTCTAATCATAACGATTGAATGCTCTTGTAAGTTATGACCTTCACCAGGAATATAAGCTGTAACTTCCATACTATTAGTCAGGCGGACACGGCAGATTTTACGCAAAGCTGAATTAGGTTTCTTTGGAGTCATTGTGCTAACCTTTACAGCCACACCTCTCTTGAAAGGACATCCTTTCGGAATCCTAACTGAACGATTTTTATTATGATTAAACTGGGTCTGCAGAGCAGCCACGGATGTTTTCTTTTTAGTTTTTTTTCGTCCTTTACGAACGAGTTGGTTTATAGTAGGCATAAATCAAGCACTTGCTGTGGATAAGCAGTATTAAGTAAGGATTAGTTTAACAAATCATGTTTGGCACGTCAAGCAAGACCGAGGATTTGTAGGACAAATTGCATGACCAGACCAAAGAAAGCTCCAAAAAATGATCCCGCAAAAATAATCAAGAAGATTAAAATATACGGTCCATATCGTTCAAAAGAAACCGCTGCTTCTAGCGCTCTAGCTGGTAAAAAAGCATACAAAATTTTCGATCCATCCAATGGCGGAATAGGCAATAAATTGAATACAGCCAGAATTATGTTTATTACAATTAAATAGTACAGCAACATAAACAAACCGTTTTCTGGACTGAGCCCAGTAAATTCTACCAATAATCGCAATATCGCTCCTGAGGCAAATGCCAGAATAACATTAGAAAGTGGCCCGGCAATTGAAACAATAGCTGGCCCCCAACGCTGATTTCTCAAATTATAAGGATTGAAAGGAACAGGTTTACCCCAACCAAACCCAGCAAAAATCAACAGAAATGTCCCCACTACATCTAAGTGCTTAAGTGGATTGATTGTCAGCCGGCCTAAATCTTTAGCTGTATCATCGCCTAGTTTGTAGGCAGCAAAAGCATGCGCAAATTCATGAATAGAAATCGCCGCAATAATTGCCACTATGCCAGCAACAGCAATTAGTGGATTACCAGAAATTAATTGCCAGAAAAACATAAATTGAATTTAGATTACTAGGTTACATAGTACACTTTAGCTGGTATAGATCTTTTTATCAAGACTTGCCAAAAATAATCCTTTTGCTATACTCATTCTATGTCAAAAAAATGTACAATCTGCGGTAAAGGGCCAAAAGTCATCACCACGACTAGCTTTTTGCGCGCGCATAATAATCCTACTGGTAAGAAAAGACAGCTTCCTAATCTCCAGAAAACCACTTACAAAGGGAAAAAAGTCCGCGCCTGTGTTTCTTGCATTAAAAGCAGA
>CAYSJE010000073.1:0-4468 GCA_964431345.1 uncultured Candidatus Saccharibacteria bacterium | reverse complement strand
GAGCACTCCCATGGTAAGGGAGAGGTCGCGGGTTCGAATCCCGCTCTCGGCTCCATTCTGCTACGCTCACTTTCGTGAGCTACGCAGAATTGGCTATTACGTAAGTCAGTATGCAGAACTTGTTCTGCGAAGTCCCGCTTCTGGCGGGACGAAGCAGAATCGCCCTTTGGCGGTTTTTTTGGTATAATAACCCCAATGAAAAACTCGAAATATTTCTTAGCTCTAGCGACTTTGATCGCCACTATTATTGGTGGGGGTATTTTTGCATTGCCTTATGCTTTTGCTAGATCTGGATTCTGGCCGGCTATAATAATCTTTGGACTGATGGCTGTAGTGGGGATTATTATCATGCTCATGTTTGGGGAAGTAATTTTAAGAACAAAAGGTACTCATCACCAATCGACTGGTTACGCAGAAATCTATTTAGGCAAGCCTGGTAAATTTCTGATGCTTTTAGTAAATATTCTAGGTGGATATGGTGGACTACTGATTTATACTATTGGCGTTGGTGATTTCTTAGAGAGATTATTTTCTGGGTTAGTACCTATATCAGAGATGTGGTGGGGGATAATATTTTTTGTAGTAGCGTCAGTGTTTGTAGTTATGGGAATCAAAAAAATCGCCAAACTAGATTTTGGGATTCTGTTTGTTTTTATAGGCATTGTTGCCACTGTTTTTATTCTAGCGATTCCAAAATGGGGAATGGCTAGTTTTTCTTATTCAAATTGGAGTGAGCTTTTGTTTCCGTTTGGCATAATTATATTTTCTCTGATGGGGTCATCGGCTCTGCCATTATTGGATGATATGCTTGGTAAACAGAAAGGCAAGATCAAGTCAGTTGTAATTTGGGGAGTAATTATTACTGCTATAATCAGCTTGTTTTTTGCTCTAGCCGTATTTGGAATGGGTGGGGCAGAGACAACCCAGGATTCTCTCGGTACAGTGCAGCAATTTCTACCAGAATATATTTCGATTTTAATGGGTATATTTGGTATAATTGCCATGGGTACATCTTTTTTGACTACTGGTGTGGTTTTGCGAGAAGTGTATGAATATGATTACAAAATCAAAAAATTTCTAGCCTTACTACTTGTTTTATCAATTCCTTTAATTCTCTTTTTGCTAAATATTGCTGGTTTTGCTGGAGCTATCGGTTTTGTGGGTAGCATTACGGGTGGTTTGGCAGCCATTCTGTTTATTATCATGTACAGGCGAGCTAGAAAGAACTCACAGCGCGAGCCAGAATACCAGATCAAGATCCCAGGATTTGTACAAATTCTTCTCGTAATCATGTATGTAGTGGCTATGAGTTATGAAGTTTATTCTCTATTATAAATTATAAAAATCAAAAATATGCAAAATCAAAATCAAAATTATCCACCACCTCCTAATAATGGCGGGGGAGGATTGTCGCAGAAAACGCTGATCATTATAATTATCGCTATTGCGGTTGTAGGGACTGGGTTGGTTGGATTTTTGTATTGGTGGACAAATGTGAGAGTTGATCAAATTCCTGAGAGACCAATTGTCACTGTAACAGCAACTGCGACTCCAAGTGAATTAATCACCCCGACACCAACTGCATCAACGACTGTCGCACCCAGTGAAGCTGACCTTGATCATGATCGTGATGGCTACACTCCAAACGAGAATGACTGTAATGATAATGATGCGTTCGTTAATCCGGGCGCTTCAGAAGTTTGTGCTGATGGAATAGATAATGATTGTGATCGTGAGATCGATGAGTCTTGTGATGTGCGAGAAAGCTTTGATCCAGCTGTCTTTGATTACTCTCCTTATTATATTTATGATGACGAAGAAATTCAGGATTACTTAGTTAGAGATAGTGATGAAGATGGGGAAGATGAAGTTATGGTAGTGACCTATTCGAGAACCGGCGGTGTCTATCATGCTTTTATCATCGATTGGGATGCGGCTTTTGCCACCTATATGCTTGATTGGGAAAACACTTTTGAAGAATCTTTTGTGTATTTAATGGAAAAAGACTGGGATGGTAATGGTTATCTAGATTTTGTGATTGTGCATGCTCGCGATTCGGGCTGGGGGACAGGCGTATCTTTTGACTTTTACTTAGATGAATACTTCATTGTTGAATCAGACTTGGGTTTATAAAATTTCAATTCTCAGCTTAATTATTGTAGGCTGTTTTGTGATGCTCACAGGCTGTGGGGGAGGGTCAGACTATCTAGATGAGACAGCCGGTTATCTTTCAACTGATATGGCAGAGGATCAGAAAGTGAAACAAGATATTACCAGTATTCGTTCAGCCTTGATTCTATACTTTCAGGAAAACAATGTTTTTCCAGAAAGGCTAGGAAAATTGGAGCCAGATTATTTGGAAGTTTTGCCAAAAAGCCCTGTGGCGGATCAAAATTATGAATACAAAAAGGATCCGCTAGGCAATTATGAATTGATTTATGAGCTAAGTGATGGGGAGAAACTAAAAGCTGATATGAACTCAGATAATTTGCCAATATAGATAAAAGGGAATCGCAGGTTGTGAATCGACTCAATTACTGTTTTTGGTATTTTGTTTTTCTGTTTTTAAGTGTTCCAGTCTATCTAACAAACACTTTTCTACATCCTTAATTTGTAATGCGTTCATTATACAAAAAGAGGAGATCAATGCGTTAGCTGCTTTGGCATATAATTTGTGATGTTCAGTTGGAGATGCATCTGATTGCCATAATTTTGTGGCAGATTCATGCAGGCTAAGAATCCAATCTCTTGTTGAACGATTTTGCGTGGTAGGATGATTTAAGATTTCTTCAAGAGTTTTTTTGTACAGTTCGTCAATACTCATGATTGTAGTGTTAATTATATAGATAAACCTTTGTTGATTGTATAGGTTAATATTATATGAGTAGCAGGCTTTTATCAATTCAATTGTTTCGTTGGTATAATAAAAAAGAGGCTTCCCATTCACTGCAGAATGAAAAACCTCTGAAATCGAGACCTTTGTGGTTACGTTGCCAGGTGTTTTATGTCTTCACCTCTAGATATACAAGAAATTTTGCATGCTAGCCTAGGAGTCAATAAGTAGTTACTATTTTCAACATAGCCAATTCCAGGGCAGATTGCACATTGTTCTGTTGATGAACACACACTGCACAAATCGATATCTTCAATACCTTTTTTCCTGAACTCAGGGAAAAAAGTTGATTTGTTCAAAACATTTTGAATAGAGCTACTCCGTATATTGCCGATGACAATTGGAAATGCAACACAAGGGTAAATATCCCCGTATGAGCCTATTGATAGTCTATCAATTCCCGCAGTACATATAGGTTTTGTTGTCAGGCGTTCCTTAAATGGTTGTGGTTTGAGCAAGCCTGTTTTCACCAGTGAGCGTAATTGATCATTTGACAGAGTAAAATCCAACGGTTTCTTAGATCCGTCTTGTCTCGGTAAGAGGTATGTATCGAATAATATGTCCAAACCTTTTTCTTTTGCCCAGTTTTGAATTGCCCCTAGTTCGTGGAAATTCTTTGTGATAGCCATCGTTTTGATAATAACTCGGATATTGTATGATAGCAGCAGGTCAATTGCTTTTAGTGTCATCTGTAGTGATCCAGGGCGTTTGGTGATAATGTCATGGGTCTTCTCTGTGACTCCATATATAGATATTGCAATAGATTCAATCCCAATGTTTGCGAGTTGTTTAGCGTACCCTGTCGTAATTAGTGAACCGTTTGTATTCATTGATGCAGTTAATCCCAGATTAGTGGCCTTGGCAAGAATCAGAAAAATATCCTTGTGTGTAAAGATTTCCCCACCTGAAAAGTTAACTTGTTCTGTTCCAAGCTTCGCAAGTTGTTCAAGGCAATCAAAGATTTCCCGGGTACTTAGTTCTTCGGTTTCTTCTTCTATGACAAAGCAGTGTATACAATCAAAATTGCAATGGGAGGTTAATGAAAAGTGAACCGAGCGTATGCCACCTGAGATCCAATTCTGGATTACTAATTCTTCATTCTTCATTTTAAAGGTGATTGTCTGGAGTTGGTATAGTTTGCGAACTACAATGTCAACAGAATCTTCAACTTTTCCAGAGATTTCAAATGTTTCCAAAACTTCTTGATCAATTTCTGCAAGAGTTTTTCGTTGTTGGATACAATCCCAAATGAAAGCATCTGCAGAAGAAAGCAGGAATGACCTTTCCATGTAGTGTAACTTTTGAGTTTTCCCTTCAGTTACTATTCTTGCATTCTGTTGCGGGCATAATTTTATAGTTTTACGGTCTATTTCGGAAATTTTCTGAATTATCATTTTTTTCTCCTCTGTTTGGTTTGTGTTTCATGAAAAAAATCGGGGTGAAGAGATATCTAAACACCCCGATCCATGCAAGATAAAATCAGCATACCTTATGCGTAATTATAATGCATCGCACAGCCGCGCTAGCGTTTACTTTTGAGTGCTTTTAGAGGTAGAATATCCGGCATAATAGCCG
>CAYSJE010000072.1:1952-4485 GCA_964431345.1 uncultured Candidatus Saccharibacteria bacterium | reverse complement strand
CAAATGTAGTTCTAATTATCTCATCGTTTAACATTTTCTCTCACCTTGGTTGAAATCACCAATCCCTCTGCCTCTGCCTGCTTCGCAATGTCCATAACTTTTACGGCTAAGCCCAAATCTATTTTCTCATCAGCCTTAATGATTACCATTTTCTTTTTGGCTTCTCCCCCTTCATCTAACAAAGTAACTACCTTCGCCGGAGAAAATTCTACTGGGCTATCTTCGTCTTTATTTTTTGAAGCTGCTTTTTTTGATTTCTTTTTGGGTGTTATAGAAATATTTTTGGCAACTTCTGCAAAAATATCTTTGAAAGGCCAATCAGTTTGGCGCATTATTGTTTCTATTTCTACCAAAATCCCTGGGTCAACTTCTGACAATCTACCTAACAAATGCTCGAACAATTTCATCCCCGCAATCGCATCGTACTCGGCTCTGTGTTTTTCTGCGTGCGCTAAATCTAGCCTCTCCGTCAACGCTTCTAAACTAAAAGATTTTTCACCTTGATACGCAATTGTAGAAAGTTTCCAGGTATCAAATAGTTTGTTGTTTTTAAGTGGAATGTCATTGGCCTGCAAAAATCTCACATCAAAAATTATATTGTGCCCAACGATTGGGAAATCTCCAATAAATTTCTCGACTTCTTCCCTAACTTCAGAAAACGGTTCATAGCCTTTTACATCTTCATCAGAAATATTCGTAATCGATTTCACGATGGCCGGGATTTTTCCTTTGGGTTTTGTTAGAGTACTAAACTTATCAACTTCTTTCCCATTTCGATATTTCACTACCGCCACTTCAATAATCTCTCCTTTTTGAGGAGAGATGTCAGTGGTTTCAATATCGAGAGCAACTAATGTGCCTGGATATTTCATAATTATTTATACAAACGACAGGGGCCGGTCACAACCGGCCCCTACACTACGAATTTCATTTCCTCGTGGTGTAGGGGCGAGTCGAGACTCGCCCGCGACGGCCGCAATTATTTATATGGCAAATATATTTCTGTGAGAAAAGAGCCCGTACCTGTATTTTGGGCCGAGAGCCCCATGCCAGCAAATGGTTCTAGTAAGCTTTCAATGAATCCTGGCTGTTCCTCTAGAGATTCATCTGGCAGAATATTTATCTCATCTGTTTCAGCTGTTTTCGAGAATTCTCCGAGTGCGTCTGTGTTCACATAGAAGAACCCAACCTGCTGAGGTGCAGAAACCTTTTCTACAACCCCTGCAAATAATTCATCGTCAGCTACCGAAGAGGTATTACCTTCATTTGCATCAAGCATCATACTCAAAGCATCCGGTGAAGTTGTTATGATAATTTTATTATCCAAAACAGTATAATTCAAATTCATCTTTATTCCTTCTGTCAAAGAAATATAACGAGTCGCCTGGCCTTCTATATCACCATCCTGAAACTCGCCCTCACCACTAATCCCCAAACGAGTCAATCCCGCAATTATTAATGGCTCGGCTTCCCTTAGCTGGCGCCAAGCTGTCTCATCATTATCAACTTCAATGACTAAGCCAAACGCTGATCTCCGTGTACCAGATTGTGGCAATAGTGAAATAATATATGACTCAGACAGCCAACTAAGTGAATCGAAATTAATAGCCAAATCATTCCCCGCAAATTCTGTTAAGAGCGCCGCGAAATTTCTGCCTTCATAATATGCAATCGCCGTACTAGGCACAGCATATTCTAAATGAGGTTTGGCTTCTGGCAAAGATTCTAGGCGAGCCGTGGCTACATGAGTAGCCAATCTAATTCCTCCATCCTCTTGCCACATAGCAATACCGAGAAGCATTTCTGGTGGAAAATTTAGTTGCTTAGCAAAAAGCTGTTCTGATACCCCGAGAGTACTAGTCGTTGCTTCTAGTGCTTGTCGCAAGCGCAGAGAAACCAACATAGATAAATTTTCATTGTCTAGATTTTTTTGCAAATCTTGGAAATACTTGTCTTGTGACAGAGAATCAACTTCACCCCCACTAACATCAATTATCTCTTTCACACTTTCTACACTCGCCGATATCACCACATACCCCTTGAGGTAACAAGCAGCGACCGGGACAGGCTGGTCTACTGCAAAAATTTCTATTCCTTTATATCTTTGTGATTCAGTTGCATTCTCGCCATCGCCAAACTTTTCTTTCAATCGCTCTACTGTATCTAAAGCAATTTTCTTGTCACCAACTTCGGCTAGGATTATAAATGGGTCAAGAAGATCTGGACTTTTTTTCATGAGAACTAATTCTTCCCCAATCCAAGGTTGAACATCATCCTCATACGAAAAGAAAGGGTTGTTACTAGAAAAACTTTGCCAGAAAAGTCCGCCTAAGCCTTTCAAGTAACCTTCCCCTTCTGAATCGGGAGACAAATTGTTGCTGGTCGGATCCAACTCAACATAAAGCATCGTCTCGGCTGGCACTAATTTTGCAGCTGAGTCAACACTTCCAAAGAAATAATATAAACTACCAGCTAGTACCACTACAATTATTCCTAGCATTATAAGTGGTACCAGCCAACGAGAACGCGATCC
>CAYSJE010000072.1:0-1852 GCA_964431345.1 uncultured Candidatus Saccharibacteria bacterium | reverse complement strand
GTTATCTTTTGCCTTTGAAGAACGGTTTTTTATGTGGACCTCTTTTTGGACCACGAGAATCACCGCTACTATTTGGAGGGATTGGCTGTTTGTTTCCTAATTTTTCATCAGCCATCTTTTTAGAAAGATTAACTCTGTTTTGATCATCAATTTCTGAAACAATCACATCAACTTCATCACCTTCTTTGACAATGTCTTCTACTTTATTCACTCTAAACGGAGCTAGTTGAGAAATGTGAACTAAACCTTCAGTACCTGGAAAAATTTCTACAAAAGCCCCGAAGTCCATCAGTCGAGTAACCTTGCCATGATACAATTCACCAACCTTGGCTTCACGAGTAATATCTTTGACTTGCTGGACAGCATCCTTCATGCCTTCAGGATCAGTTGAAGAAATTTGGACGATACCTTCATCATCGATATCAATCTTTACTCCAGTTTCATCAATGATCTTGTTGATAATCTTGCCACCAGGTCCAATCACATCACCGATTTGATCTTGCTTGATATGAATAGTCTCAATTCGAGGAGCATATTTAGACATCTCAGCTTTAGGCTCTTTGATCACAGCGTCCATTTTATCTAGAATTTCTAAGCGACCAGCCTGGGCTTGATGTAGAGCTTTTTCAAATACCTCTTTTGGGATTCCTTTAACTTTGATATCCATTTGCATACAAGTAACACCAGTGCGTGTTCCTGTAACCTTGAAATCCATATCACCGATGTGATCTTCTTCACCTTGAATATCTGTCAAAACTTTGTAATTATCTTTACCGTCAGTAATAAGTCCCATAGCTACACCAGCCACTGCTGATTTAATTGGCACACCAGCATCCATCAAAGCTAGTGAACTTGCACAAGTAGAGGCCATTGAAGTCGAGCCATTAGCTTCCAAAACTTCAGAAACTAATCTAATAGTATAAGGGAAACTTTCTTGGTCAGGTAGCATTGGAGTCAATGCTCGCTCAGCCAGAGCACCATGCCCAAGCTCGCGACGTGAAGGCCAACGTGAAGGCTTAGTTTCTCCCGTTGCAAAAGCCGGCATATTATAATGATGCATGAAACGTTTCTTGAACTCTTCCTCTAGTCCATCAACAATCTGCTCATCGCCTGGTGAACCTAGAGTTGTTAATGTCATAACTTGAGTTTCACCTCGAGTAAACAAACCAGATCCATGAGTTCGTGGCAATAGACCTGTCTCTACAGAAATTGGTCTAATGTCAGCTAAACCTCGTCCACCAATTCGAGTTTCTTTCTGCAAAATATCTTCTCTAACCTGGTTAGCAATCGCGTCATGAAAAGATTCTTTGACCTGTGCTTCGTAATCATTCTTTTCTTTTTCTTTCTCGGAAATCACACTCAATTTATCTTCAGAGAATTTGTCATCAAATTCTGCCATTATTTTTTCTACTACTTCTCCCTGCAATTTTTCAGTTGCAGCATTTCTTTCTAGTTTATTATTGATTGTTAAGAGTTCAGTAATCTCTGAACCCGCAACTTCTTTGATCTTTGATTTCAGTTCGTCACTTCCCTCTTCTGGTAAATCCATTTCCATCTTTTCTTTGCCAATTGCATCAATAATCTGTTGCTGGAATTCACAAACTTGTTTGATGTGTTCGTGTCCATATTCCATTGCTTTCAAAACATCTTCTTCAGGAACTTCTTTAGCGCCCGCTTCTACCATGACAATGTTTTCTGTTGTCCCCGCTAAGACTAAGTCCAATGGGCTATCTTTTCGCTGCTCAACTGTTGGAGTGATTACAAATTCACCGTCAGCAACTCCAACTCTCACTCCAGCAACCGGAGCTTCAAAAGGAATCGGCAGGGTAACTGCTAAAAAACTTTCCGAATA
>CAYSJE010000071.1:0-4606 GCA_964431345.1 uncultured Candidatus Saccharibacteria bacterium | reverse complement strand
AATACCATTAGATGTTCCGGTAACTTTCATAAGTGACTCCTGGTTAATCGCGACAGTATTGCCCTTCGAATCATACCCCGCAACTTGAAAATTTAAGCTACCACCACGAATATATTTAAACCTCAAAATATATCGACTATTACTAAACTCAGTATCCAAACTGTCTAAATCTATTACTAATGGAGGTGCCTGAACCATTAAACTTATTATCTCTTTATGTATTTGCAACCCTTCTGATGTCAGGACAATATTATCCTCCCCTGATCCGCTCTCTATTCCATAACTAAGCAGGGTCCACTCAATTGCTTCGGAAGCTTCACTAGGATCCCAGGCTATTTCTATTCTGCTTAAGTCATTCCCGATCTCTGATTGCAATACATCACCCGTAGTCAAGTCAAATAACGGAATTTCTTTAGGGACTTCTCGAGAGAGAGTGATATCAAAATCTTTTTCCCCCTCACTATATACCAAAGACCAACCAGCGATTGCTTTACCGAAATAATCAGTGACTTCACCTGATTCCTCTGGATCATCACCGTGCTTATAATTATACAAAGCTGATTCTAAACCTGATTCTGCCCCGTAGTAAGCCTCAATTGAATGCCCAATATTCCTACTCAATCTTAACTCTCTTACTATCAATGCAGCTGTCCCAAGACTGCCAGCCACAATAGCCGCCATCAAGAGCATGGCGAAAATTAATGTTATTCCTTTTTGTGAATTACTATTGATCAGCATATAAACGAGAAGTTATTGTTGTTTGGACAGACATTTTTTCACCAGTTGCAGGACTGTCACTTCCTGTTTCGGCTGTCAGCAATATCGTCACTTTTTGAGGAGAATCATCAATATCTGGGAATGATGGAGTTATATAAAAAACCAAATCAGAAATTTCGACATCATCAGTTGTAACACTCGATTCAATTCCATTCGAGTCACGATAAATTACTTGCCCATCCTCAGAGAAAAATGATACAGGTTGCTCATCTATCAATAAATGGAGTGCCGATTGCGGCCCATCAAGACTGCCAGCACCAAGTTTTCCACCCAATTGATCATAAGAACTGAAGCTAACTGGAGATGTCCTCGCTAGTCTAGAAATTGTTTCCATCACTTCTCGAGCATCTCTAACAACTCTTTCTTGAGAAATTGTTTTCTTTTGAGAATTAGCTGTTGAAATAAACAAGACCGCTCCAATTGAAACAACGACAGCAAAAACTGCCACCGATACCAAAACCTCAATTAATGTAAAACCTTTGTTTCTCATAGCCAATTATAAATATGTTCGGTTAACGTATAGACCTTTGCACCCCAAGCACCGCCTCGTTTAACTTCGCTTACGACTCTTATTTCATCTGCAGAAATTCTATCTAACGTTATGCGACGATTGAAAACAGAATCTTGCCACTTACCAAGACATTCTTTCTCTCCATCTTTCATATGTTGATATTGTCCATCCAGAAGGCATAATCGATAAAAAGGATGTTCAATAGAAATTTCTCCTTCTTTACTCTTTTGTAGATCCACACTATCCCCTGGATTCCCAAGATCACCTAGTAAAATACGATACTCATCAGGTTTATCTAACCCTTTGTTCCAACCAGCTTCTTTTACCCAGTTGTCATCTCTCAACCAGCGAACAGCTTCAATCCCCTCTCGAGCCAGATTCTCTGCTATAATATCATCTTTACTTGAAGCACCAGCCCGAATAGTATAAATACTCAAACTAACCGCTCCTAAAATCCCAATTATGAGGATTGTGAGAGCAACTAAAGTCTCTATCAAAGATTGTCCACGAGAAAATAGCATGTTTATTAAATCTTAGTCTTTGTTACTGTTGGCTTTGGAGTCTCTAACGGCTTTGTTGGGGTCGGTGTTGGAGTCGGCTTGATTATTGATGGAGTCGGGGTTGGCTCAACTATTGAAGGCGAAAAAACAGGAGTCAGTGTTGGTATCGGAGTTGGTGATAAGCCCTCTCCTACATCACTCACCTCTATCAATCCAGTATCAGCTGTGATAGTAACCTTTTTCATCATCCCCTGCCCATCCGCTTTTTTCAAGAAAAAAGATACATAAGTAATATTCGAAGTGACTACAATTGAATCATCCACACCAAATTGATATATTCCCCAAAACTTCACCGCACCAGAAGGTGGTAGAAATATGATCGCTGCCGAAGATTGATTTTCCATGCCAGCAAATTCTATATGATCAAATACTATCCCTTCTGGTAAGTTTAATGTTTCAGCATACTCACGATCCTCAAGGGTAAATGATCCAGATTCATCCATGTCGGCAAATAATGTATATTGATTTGGTGTAGACACTGAAGTCGTAACATAAATCCCATATCCGCCAGGTGGAACCCCAACATCGGGATTAGAGTGTAATGGGTCAGCACTTGTTTCTCTCTGTTGAGCAACCGATAAATTTTTCGCTTCTCGCAATACTCCCGCAAATTCTTCTGCCCCTAAACGTAAATTAGTTTTATCTTCTGCCCCCTGGAAATTCGCGACTACAATCACAGTCAAAATCGCGATAATTGCAACTACCGTAATCATTTCTACAAGAGTGAACCCTGCTTGTTTTTTCATATTAGCCTAGTAAACGTAAATACCAATCAATAATCGACTGCCCAAAGAAAAAGGTAACAACAGTCGCCGCAGTCAGAAAAGTCCCAAACGGAACCGCATCTTTCAGTCCTTTTATTTTTAAACCCATCAGCAACAGAGAAATCAGTGAACCACCGACAAAAGCAATAAATAGCAAAACTAATGACATTGGCCAAGGAATCAATAATCCTAGTAAAAACCCTAGTTTCACATCACCCCAACCCATCCACTTCTCCTTTGATAATAATACCAAAACTAGAAAGAAACCGCCAATCACTACACTGCCAAGTAAGGCCCCAAAAATGCTTATTTGAGGTAGAAACAGGGCAAACAAGAAAGCGACTACTATGCTCGGAAAAACTACTTTATCTAGAATTAGATAGTGTTTTAGGTCATAAACAAATATGACAATTAAAATGCTAACGCTAAATAAAACAAAAATAAAATAGCCTAGCTGAGCAGCAGTAAAACTTTCTGGTAAGAAATTCCAAGCCGCTAAAGCAAACAAAATCCCAGTAGTAAATTCTACTATGGGATATTGCCAAGAGATTTTGGTACCACAATCCCGGCACTTACCCTTTAGAACAAAAAAGCTAATTAGTGGGATTAAGTCTTTTGTTTTAAGCTGATTACTACATTTTGGGCATTTTGACCGGCCCTTCATTACTGATTCACCCGAGTGCAATCTATAAAGCAGCGCATTCAAAAAACTCCCCACTAACAAGCCGAGAATAAATAGCAAAACTACTAGAAATATCATAGAGGTCGATTACTTACTAATCACATTCCCGCTACTCAATAGCAGCGGGAATGCTGATCAGAAAGGAAGCTTATTCGTGACAAGAACCATTCTCACACGTAAATGTACCGCCGCCATCAGCTATCAGAGTCGCAGTAACTGTATAATTACCAGAAGCATCTACACTACATCCATAATTCGTAGTAGTATCTGGATCCACAGGAAGATTCTGAATATAAACTCCATGAATAGCGCCAGTGAAAACGTTATCTGTACAAACAACGGTATCATCACAGAAGACACCATCAACCCCACAAAGTGCTGCAAGATCAGGGACAATATCACCAGTCTCTGTAGTTTTATATAGTTCAACAGCTGTCATAATACTGTTTAGATCTGATTTTCTGGCAGAATCCTGAGCTTGAGTTCGAGCGTTACCTAGGGCAACCAAAACAACAGCCGCCAAAATAGCGATGATCGCGATAACGATTAAAAGTTCGATTAAGGTAAAACCTTTTTTAGACATTAGTATCACCTCCCCTCATTTTGATTTTTATATTTATTTTTTTAGAAACAATTATAGGCGCGAGCCCATGTGCTCGCGCAGCAAAAGCAGGCCATTCGGCATGACCACATAGGGTCATGCCTATATCTACATTATATCTTAAATCTGGGAACTAATATTATAGATAGGCAAAATCACCGCGGCCATAAGAATCCCCACTCCAACACCTAATATTACCATAATTACTGGCTCTAGCAAAGAGGACAATCCTCTAACCGCATTGTCAAGCTCACGTGAGTAAAACTCACTGATTTTATCTAAAGCAAACGGCAATTTACCAGTTTTCTCCCCCACTTCAATTACTTGGGCAACCATTAGAGGAATAGCTGGTTCTTTGCGCAAAACCGTAGACACCGAATCCCCAGCACTAACCCGATCAGTTGCTTTTTTGAGTACTTCTTCGAAAACAGTATTTCCTACCACATCAGCAGTCACTTCTAAAGCCTCAATAATTTTTACACCGCCTTGTAAAAGAGTGTACAAATTCCTAGTCATCCTGACTATATAGACCTGCTGAAATAGTTTCCCAAAAATTGGTATTTTTAGCTTCATGCGATCAAGTCTTTTCCTCCCCAAATCACTTTTGCGATAAGAATTAAACCACCAACCAGCAAGAACTATCACTATCAAGAAAACCCACCAGTAACTACTAATGAAATCACTCGCTCCCAACAATACTTGAGTTGACCA
>CAYSJE010000070.1:0-4618 GCA_964431345.1 uncultured Candidatus Saccharibacteria bacterium | reverse complement strand
TCCTTTTTTTCTGTTTTACTCGCCATCTTTGTAATGATTTATTCTGACAGTAACTTTCTTGCCTTCGTCTGTACTAGAAGCTGATTCTTTTGTTTTCTGAATAAATTTTGTAAGCTCTTGAGCTGACATTCCACTAGCAGACTCTCCACCTTTGCTGGTAAATTCTCTGACTTTTAGAATTTGATCTTTGATAATTTCAGGTGAGGCAACAGCCTTAATCACTATTGGCTTCCCCCCCCCAGCAAAAGTAATCAGAACATTGCCATAGCCAAATATCGTTGCAATCAAGCCTTTTATCTCAAAAGTCACTTCAGAAATTTTGTCATAAGACACTTCTCTAACCTGTCTGGAAAAAGGACCTTTCTGACTAATATCAACAACTCGTTGACTAGTTACCAAAGTAATATTAAAATACCAAGTGAACCACGAAATAAGTCCCCAGATAGCTACAAAGACCCACCAGCCAAAAGCTATATAAGTAAGCCAGTTATACTGAAACACATAATTGATAAAAACAACAGGGATCATAGCCAGAAGGATTGTCCTCGTAACTGGCCACACAAAAGTCCCACCGTGCTGCCGCAACAATAGTAATGGTTCTTCACCTTCGTTTAATTTTTGTTTAAAATAACTACTCACTTTATGAAAAAATCTCTAAAAATAATCACTTGGGCGATTGTAATCCTAGTTGTCTCTAGTATGGTTCTAATGCTAATTGTGCCAATGCTTTACGCCTAGCTATTCGACCACAGTTGCATATTGGAATTTGAGCTCACCTTGATATGGTTTCAAGGTGATTTCATTTTCTGCAGCAACATCAATCGATACTTCTGGAATCGTTTGGGTGAGTTGCTCCAACAAACCACCCTCACGCTGCAGAGAGCTGCCCAACAAATCAGCATCACCAATTGCTTCAAATCTATATGGCGGAGCCATTGGAATTCCGTCAAGCCTGATTTGTAAATCCTGAGATCTGATATATGAATCAAATACAATTCTTTGTCCATTAAGAGAAACACCTTTTATACCAATATTGCGTAGATTATTTAGCAAATCTAACAAGTGCACATCCAACACAGGACCCTTAATTGTAACAACAACTCCCCCTCCTTTCAACGTCTCTAATCCAGAAAATTCTTCGTAGCGATTAAGAGATGATTCCAAAACCTCTGTGCTATCAGCTCCCGGAGCCAAAGCCTCGTTATACTCACGCTGCTCAGATTCCAAATTTTTTACTTCCTCACGTAGACCCTCATTGCTTTTTGCCAAAATACTCACTTCTAGAGCAGCATTTCTCTGGGAATTAGGATCAATTACTTTTTCGACTTTTTTGGTAGAAAAGAACTGAGTGACCAATAGAAACCCAACTAACACTGCCAATAGTGCGCTAATTAAATTGGGACGAGATGGTCTTTTAAATTTCATATGTTCCTGAGAATTCTTCTAGACGAATATCTTCTTCATTAATCTCTAGCACCAAACCAAATTCTTCTTTACGACTATTCAAATCAATTAGATTACGTGGGTTTTTGAGAAAATCACTTAGCTTCTCTTGATTTCCGATTGCCCTAATAGTCAAAGGCGTGCCAACGTGCGATTCATTAACCAAAATAGTATTGACGATACAGTTTATAGAAGTGGTCCCCACTACTCGCTCGTCGTTTATTGAAATAGCCTCAGCTCCCGCAGTCCACAAAGCGTTCACTACATCCAGAATATCAGTCGAATGAATTATGGCATCATTCTGAAAATCATTTCTGTTTTTTAATCCTTCAAATTGTCCATCATCTAATTTTACAGCCACACCCTCACCATCCATCGCTGTCAGACAAACAATCGATTTATATTCATCTAGATCTTGTTTTAATTCGGTAGAAATAGATCTTTTGTTTTCTAATTTATCCCCTTTTGTTTCTACATCATCACGTAACTCAGAAATAGATTCTTTGAGCTCGTCTTGTCTATTCTCCATCTCTGCCACAGTATCTTTTAGTTCAAGTGCCGGCTGAACAGGATTAGTGCTTCTGGCAATTGTCCTAGTCGTCGTGATCTGAATCGCAATAAACCCACCCACAATTAAGCCAATCACTAGAAATACTACCGCTGTCATAACTGATCGTGGCTTTTGTTTCTTAATCTCAACACTACCACCCTCTGCTGGCTGATCTGACATAGAATTACTTTATTTTGCTGTATCTATTATATAAAAAAAGCGCCATTTCGGCAACTAAGATCAAAAAAAATCAGCCCTTTTTCTAGAGGTTAACAGTTTCCGAAGAAACTGGGCTGATACCCCATTTAAACAATTTTACCAAGAGGAGAAGTATCTTCTAGTCTTGGGTATTGGGACTGGTTCAATGATTTGCGAGCCACCAGGACCACGCTCTCCATTGAAATGCCGTTCATCCCTGCCTTTTTTCCGTCTTTGACGATCCTTTTGCCATGCGCCCACACTCCGTCCTCGTCTACTAGGAACTGCCATCCATAACTCCTTTCAAAAACAGGTGCAAAAATGAAGGAAACTCCCTCATCTGTATAGATAAACTACATGTATTAGCAATTATTGTCAATAAATCTACCTTTTCAACACCTCTAAGAACACTTCTTGCGGGACGCTGACTGAACCTATACTGGCCATTTTTTTCTTACCTTTTTTTTGTTTTTCTAGAAGCTTGTTTTTGCGGGTTACATCTCCCCCATATAACTTAGCTGTCACATCTTTCCTGAAAGCAGAAATTGTCTCGCGAGCGACGATATCACTGCCAACGGCAGCCTGAATTGGAACAACAAAATTGTGCCGTGGAATCAATTCTTTAAGTTTGGCAGTAATTTGCTTACCTCGTGTCTTAGCTTCTGCCTTGTAAACTATCATCGAGAGAGCTGAAAATGGTTCTTTGTTAATCAAAATATCTAGTTTGACTAAATCCCCGACTCGATATTCTAGAATTTCATAATTAAGTGAAGCATAACCTGAGCTCACGCTTTTTAGTTTATCATAAAAATCTACGATCAAATTAAACAGCGGGATTTCGTATTTAAGAATTACACGATCTTCACCTAAGTATTCTGTATTTAAATATTTGCCTCGTCTGTTTTCAGAGAGTTCCATGACTTTCCCAATGTATTCTTGTGGAGTGATGATTTCAACTTTGGCCCAAGGCTCTAGAATCTGATCATAGTCCTCTGGTAATTTAGATGGGGTCGTGATTTTGGTAGACTTGGCATTTTTGACCACTTCATAAACAACACTAGGCGAAGTAATAATCAAATTAAGATCATATTCTCGCCTCAATCTTTCTTGGACAATTTCTAGATGCAATAATCCTAGAAAGCCACAGCGATACCCAAATCCTAGTGGCCCACCCTGTTCTGGTTCATAAGCGAGGGCAGCATCATTTAATTTGAGCTTGCCCATTGCATCTTTTAGCACCGGGTAATCATCAGCATCTACTGGGAAAATCCCAGCATAGACGACTGGTCTTGGCTCGCTATATCCCTCTAGCGGGACAATGTCTTTGAAATTTGGATTTTTGGTTTTGAAATTAGTGATAGTATCCCCAACTCTGACGCCAGAAATATCTTTGAGTCCGGTATCAACATACCCAACTGAACCAGTTTCGAGATTCTCAGTAGATTTTAACTTTGGCTGAAAAATCCCTGTATCTATCACTTCTCCATCCTGCTCTGTCGCCAAGAAATGTAATTTATCACCTTTCTTTAACTCTCCATCAACGACTCTGACAAAAGCTTGTACACCTCTGTATGAATCATACCGTGAATCGAAAATAAGAGCTCTAAGTGGTGCACTAGCATCACCTTTTTGCTCAGGCACTCTAGCCACCACAGCTTTTAGAATCTCTTCCACTCCCTCGCCCGTTTTGGCAGAAGCCAAAATAATCTCATCTTCTTTGACGCCTAGAGTCTCGGTGATTTCCTTGGCTACTTTGGCTGGATCTGCATTTGGCAGATCAATTTTGTTTATAACCGGAATAATCTCTAAATCCTGAGCTAGGGCCATATATACATTAGCTAAAGTCTGCGCCTGTATTCCCTGAGTGGCATCAACTACTAATATCGCCCCTTCACATGCTGCCAAAGATCTAGATACTTCATAAGTAAAATCTACATGACCAGGTGTATCGATAAGATTCAGAGTATACTCTTTATAATTCATCGTCACTGGCTGCAATTTTATTGTAATTCCTCGCTCTTGTTCAAGATCCATTTGGTCTAGCATTTGAGAATGCATATCTCTCTTCTCTACAGTTTTGGTGTATTCTAAAAGACGGTCAGCCAGTGTCGACTTACCGTGATCAATATGGGCAATTATACAGAAGTTTCTAATTTTGTTCATAGGCTCAGTATATTAAAAAACCTCCTACAATGCAATTCATTCTGAATTAAGCTTCAAAATTCTCGTGTCAGCAAGAAATGATCATTTATCTGTTGTGAAAACTTTCTAGCATTTCCATGCTTAGCAAGTCCTAAATATGATTGGAGGGCTTCGTTAACAGAATTACCTTTAATCTTAGACAAGGCCCTTCGCTTGGTTGTCCTTCGCAAAACCCGATGATCGGGAAAATGCACCCAGCCCAGGAAATCTACCCCGGAAGCCAGT
>CAYSJE010000069.1:0-4628 GCA_964431345.1 uncultured Candidatus Saccharibacteria bacterium | reverse complement strand
CTTTGAGGACTTCCCAAATCCAGGAGAAGGTGGTTATGTAAATTCTCGCATAAATTATGCTCAACGCGAGGTAGATTCACAAAGCCCAATTTCTAATCTTATAAATACAAATGCTAATAACGGGGAATTTGGTGATCAGACAAACTATCAGAGAATGCGCTATGGCCTCACATCGTCTTTGATGAATGATGGTTATTCTAGTTTTGATAGAGGTGCAAACACTCACAATGAAATTTGGTGGTACGATGAGTATGGATTTGCGATTGGAAGCCCCATCTCCGAAGCCTATCCTATTGGAGCCAGATATGTTTCATATGATAATTTTGAATCTGGTCTAAACAACTTCTCACTCTTCCCTATTGGATCTATTACTGCAAATCCAAATGAAGTTGTTGCGGATTATGTTTCCTTGAAAGGACAAAGTTCGGGAGCATATGAATGGAACGACTATGCCAAAATAAATCCAGATAAAATTCATCTGAATCCAAATTCTAAATATACGATCAAGGTTAGTTATAAAATACTAGATGGCACAGATCCAGGGAAATTCTTCTATTTTCTAATGCGAAGTGACCAAGCCGGATATACTCAAGACAAAGGTTTTACTTCCTGGTCTGGATCTACCCATGGAAACGAAGGTGAAATTGCGACAGTCGCTGAACTCGGTAATTTTAGTGATTATCACCTGCAGTTTGGTATTAAAGGTGGTGGGGCTATTAGTATCGATGAAATATATATTACTGAAGATGATAGTGATTATTATGTCTGGCGTCGTGATTTTGAGCATGGATCTGTTATTGTGAATCCAACGATTGGTGACAAAGATTTTGATTTCACCTGTCCACAACAAAAGTATTATGGAACTCAAGACCAAGTCGTAAACAGCGGTGCGATAGTTACTGAACTACATATCCCAAGCAAAGATGGTATTCTATTTCGCACAAACGAAGTCTGCCAGGCTATTGACCGAGGGGACCCAGATTTTTACGAAAGAACTACTGGAACATATGTTCCTCCTTCAGATGATTCAAATCCTGATGATAATTCAGGTTCAGCCAGTAGTGATTCAACTGCAGCTGGAAATACTAAGCTCGGCACTCCACGCATCATAACTTCTCCTGGATTTACAGGCGGCCCGCATATTCGTGAATTCTCACCACGAGGTAATCCATTAGCTCCAAACTTTTTTGCCTTTCCATCATATCTAAGAACTGGGAGCAGAATTGCAACTGGCGATTTTGATAAAGATGGTAAAGATGAAATCATCGCTGGCTCAGGAATTGGCACCGCTCCGCACATAAAGATCTACGAAGCCAACGGTGCTCCACGTGGAATAGATTTCAGACCTTTCTCCTCCAATTTTAGAGGTGGCGTAGATGTTGCGTCTGCGGATATTGACAATGATGGCAAAGATGAAGTTGTTGCTAGCCAATTTACTAGGGGTCATGAAGTCAAAGTTTTCAAATACAATGATAGTCGCGAGCAAATACTCAGTTTTTCTCCTTTTGGTGTAATAAACACGGGGGTAACAGTAACGGCTGGTGATGTTGATAATGACGGTAAAGACGAAATTATATGTGGTGCCAGTAAAGGCGGTGGACCACATGTGCGTGTATTCGATATTAAGGATGGTGAGGCGAGGCTTAAGCCAATTAGTATTTTCGCTTTTCACCCAAAATCTCGCACAGGTGTAGATGTCTCAGCTGGTGATGTTGATAATGATGGCAAAGACGAAATTGCTGTCAGTCAGCTGTTTGGCGATGAAGCTTGGGTAAAAGTCTATCGCTATAATAGCTCACAAGCTATTATTGGCCAGTGGCGAGCCTACCCCGCTGGAGTTAAAAGCGGTGCTAATATTGAACTCACAGACATTGATGGCGATTATAAAGCCGAAGTAATAACCGGCCCTAATATTGGCGGCGGACCGCAGGTTCGAGTGTTTTCAGCAACAGGCTACTCAAAAAGCATCAATTTCTTCGCATACTCCCCTACTTTTAGAGGTGGAGTTATCCCGACAGCCGGGTATTTCTAGTCCCTGCAATTAGGCCAATAACTTGACATAAAGGCAATAAAATGCTAGTATAAACAGTTAGTTAATAGCTAGCAAATAGCCTTATTTTTAGCCAAAAAGCCATGAAAGGCACTAATTACCTACAAATAGTTAAATCACAATGGAGACTTGTTCTCTCAATTATTATAGTTGTTTCAATTCTAAGTTTTGTTGTCTCTATTATCCAAACCCCGATGTATCGTACATCGGCTAAGGTTTTGATTGTCCAAAATTCAGAGGTAGCAACAGATGCTTATACCAGTGCAAAGTCAGCTGAGCAACTAGCCAAGACATTTGCTGAAGTTATTCATACGAATTCTTTTCTGGGTAACGTTCTTAAGGATGATTCAAATATTAATGACAAGTTTGGCGCTTCTGCGTGGCAGAGACAAGAAAAGTGGAGCAAAGCTATTGAAACAGAAGTTGTCAGTGATACTGGTTTTCTAAATATCGATACCTACGCCAAAACAAAAGAGCAATCATATATGCTCGCAACCGCTGCAACCAATGTTCTAAAAAAATCATCTTCAAATTATTTAGGCTCAGCGAATGCTGTAAGCTTCCAAATTATTGACGAACCGATTACTTATGACCATGTAGCTAAGCCAAATATCTGGCAAAACATTGCTCTAGGAGCAATGCTAGGATTATTTGCTGGTATTATTCTTGCCCTTATTTTTCCAGAAGAAAAATCACTTGGAATCTTATTTAGACAGAATAATAAGCCAGGAGAAAACATCTTCCCAGATTTTGCAAAATCTCTAGAGCCAGCTCCTGTAAAAGATAAGTCCACTTCAGAACCCAAAGAAATAAGAGAAGCTGATTACACCAAAACTGGCCAAGAAACTCTACCTATCGAAGAAGTTGAGGAAGAAGCAAGTGATGAAGACAAAATCCATAACTGGTTAGAAACAGGACGAATTAATGCATAATATTTTTCAATAAAAAACCTCCCGTTTTAACGGGAGGTTTTTGTATTCACGGAATCACAAAGCTATTTCGCCTCTCTTATTTTCATTTTAGTAGTTTTCTCCTGGTGACCACGCCAGTACTTAATCTCTATCTCGTCGCCAGGGTTATAATCTTGCAGAGCATTAATCAAATCGTTATCTAGATTTATTTCCTGGTCATTGATTTTTTCTATTATATCACCAGTTTCCAGACCAGCCCTGTGGGCCGGACTACTAACGGCAACAGCTGGGTTTTCAGCACTTGAAATTAGTAGTGCCCCATGGTGAACTGGTAGGTGGTTGATTTGAGCAAAGTCAGAAGTAAGATTCAAATGATTAACCCCAATAGTAGACCAATCAATTTTGCCGTTCTCAAAATACGAATCAATAGCGGCCCTAACAGTACTAATTGGTATAGCATAATTATGATCAATTTCCTTCAATGCAGAAGTAGCTAATCCCAATATTTCTCCATTAGTATCAAAGACGGGGCCACCACTATTATCTGAGTCAATTCTAAGCCCTGTTTCAAGTAAGCCAGGGAAACTACTAATTGAATTTTCTTCTGGCATTACAATCCCCAGATTCAAATTTTCAAGAATTCCTTTCTCAACAGAATCTTCTCGTTTTTTATATTTATTACCTAGTGAGAAAATTTGCTGACCAACTTCTAGTTCGCCACTCGCATCTAGATTTGCAACAGGGAAATTATCTCCCTCTATTTTAAGTAAAGCCAAGTCATTCAATGGATCTCTCGCCTTTACCTCTGCATCATAAACCCAGTCATTAGCTAGAATAACTCTAGTTTTTTTATTAGGATCAGCTACAAAATGCTTGTTAGTAAGAATCAATCCATCTGCAGAAACAATTATTCCTGTGCCAATTTTTTCTTCCCCAATGGTATAGGTATCTCCAGGAAGTGAAACCACACTCACAATCGCTGCTTGATTCTTTTCTATAGATTCAAATAAAACTTCGTCCTCTGTTACAATTTCTTTTTTTGTTTCTAGAACTTTGAAAATTGTTCGTCCCTCAGCATCTTTTTCTATAAATTGCTTAAAAAACGGAATGTCTGCCAAGGCTGGGAAAATTGTGAAGTTAGTGAGAACAGCCCCACCCAATCCAGCACAAAATGAAAAGATAAGCATTATTATAACAAATGCAATCCATTTACCTCTACTTGGTTTCTTTTTTGTAATTTCTTGTTCCATAGTTATATTGTTGGGAGCCAATTAGCGGTTGCTAAAACAAGAGCTCCTAAAATGATCGTAAGGGTAATATACTGCGTGAGCCGTGCGCAGTCAAGTATATCCTGCAAATAGCTTGCAGAAATACTACTAAATGCATAAAAAAGGATTAGCAAGAAGACACTACTCACAAAAACAGTTACTGGCCAAAAAGTAATCACCCAAAAAAGCTGAGAAAACATTAATCCAATAATTATCGCGTAGAAAAAACTTCGTTTATGGCGAACCTTCTTAGTGACTAACATTGGGTAGGTGATAAAAGCCACGAAACAGAAAATACCTAACAATACCAACCAAGGTGGTAATTTAAAGAAATCGTTTAGATTAACAATAGAATAGAAGAAAAGCCAAACCGAAGCCAGACAAATAGTTTGATACAAT
>CAYSJE010000068.1:0-4676 GCA_964431345.1 uncultured Candidatus Saccharibacteria bacterium | reverse complement strand
ATTTCAAAAAGACTTCAGGAGAAAAAATGGAAATCGAGCGCATAATTGAAAAACCACCCCTTAATGAAGAACCATCTGATATTGCTCTTTTTGGAAGATATATTCTTCAGCCAGAAATTCCCGACATTCTTAGCCGAAAACAGCTTGGCAAAGACAATGAACTTTGGCTAAACGATGCAATCACAACATATATCAAAGAAGGAGGACATGCTTATGCTCAGCCAGTTAAGGATGGTTTCTGGTATACCACCGGGGACCCACTAAATTATATGAAAGCTTCTCTTGAATATGCTCTAGCTAGAGATGACATGAATAGTGATTTGAAAGAATATATTAGGGGACTAAGAATTTAGACGAACGACACCGACCCCATCCCCTGCCCCCTCCCCCTTTTCAAGGGGAAGGGGAACTGACAAACCAACTAAGGAGGAATGATGGGAGATTTGTATAATCAACAATATCAAACCCAAGTTAGAAAGCTATTAAGGTATGAAGCTACCCATCCAGAAAAAGTTCTCTGGAGAGAATTGAAAGGCGGTAAGCTGGGAGTAAAATTCCGAAGGCAATTTGGTATCGATCGCTATGTGGTTGATTTCTATTGCCCGATCAAGAAACTGGCGATAGAAATAGACGGGGGATACCATAATGAGACTAGGCAAAAGGGCTATGATGAGACCAGAGACGAAATAATAGAAGTTATCGGAATAACGGTTATGCATTTTACTAATAAAGAAATTTGTTCTAATTTAAATCAAGTGATAAACAAAATAAGACAAAAACTGAAAGGACTCAAAAATACCGTCCCCCCTTCCCTTAAAAAGGGAAGGGGGACAGGGGGTAGGGTCGATCTCACCAAGCTAATTCTAGTCTGCCTGATTATTTCTGTTGGATTAGTTTTCACAGGGCTTGAATGCCCACCAAAACCTAAAGGGCAAGAAGAAGAAATTACCCTCACTTGGTGGAGAGTTAACTTCGATCAAAACAAAGATCTAGAAAAATTAATTGGAACATTCGAAACCGAGTGGCCAAATATAAAAATAGAGCTTAGAACTTTTACTTTTGCGGAATATGAAGCCGAGGTTGTGGACGCAATTTCTGCTAGCACCGCCGGTGAAAACAAAGGCCCAGATATTGTTTCTATCCATGACGACTGGCTCCCGCGCTGGCAAGATAGATTATTGCCAATCCCCGAGTCAACTGAAATTTTTGAACACACAACTTTTAGAGAATATGCGGATAGTTTCGTAGAAGTTGCTGTTGATGAGTTGACTACTGATCAACAAGTTTATGCGGTACCTCTATACTTAGATACACTTGCTCTATATTATAATAAAGATTTATTTGATTCCGCGGGTGTCACTACCCCTCCTGAAAATTGGACTGAATTTTCTGAAGCCGTAACCCAGCTTACTAAAATTGATAATGGAGAAATTATACAGTCAGGAGCCGCTATCGGGACCAGCACTAATATCAACCGCTCTACTGATATTTTAGAATTACTCATGCTTCAGAATGGGACAAAAATGATTAACGACGATCATGACAGAATTACTTTTGATGCCCAAGTCCCTAGCACAGACGGTAAACAAGTTAATCCCGGCCAAATCGCCACAACTTACTACACTGATTTTGCTAATGCAAAAAAGGAAATCTATACCTGGAACTTAAGTCAAGATTATTCTATCGATGCTTTTGTCGCCGGAAAAACAGCTATGATGTTTAATTATGCTTTCAGGCAAGATACTCTAGATACAAAATCGCCTAATTTGAATTACAATATTGCTCCTGCCCCACAAGTTGATCCTGAGACAAACAAAACTTCTTATCCTAATTATTGGGCCGAAGCTGTTTCTAATAAAACTTTGTATCCTGATCAAGCCTGGCTGTTTGTCGAGCATTTAGCTGAATATAATTCGCAGAAAACTTACTTAGATTTAACAAACAGACCACCTGCTAGACGAGATATTATTGATGAAGTGAAGAATGAACCGATTATGGGTATTTTTGCTGAGCAGGCTTTAACTGCTCGCAGTTGGTGGAAACCTGACAATGGACAGGTAGAAGTCATTTTTGCTAAGATGATAGAGTCAATTAATTTAGGAAAAAGCACAGTAGAAGAAGCGATGTCAGTTGCTCAAAACAGCATCCAGCAATTAATCAAAGATGATAAATAATATGAAATTAATTCTAATAATTCTACTTTGTTTCGCAGTTTCTCTTGGGTTGTTTTTTGCATTCGATTCTGCTCAGGCTCAAACATACGATTGTACTGGTCAAGCAGATCCGGTTGATTTTTGTGCTAACAAAGGTTGCCTAAGTCATGATTTAGGATCTGGACCAACCTATCCTTGCACTTGTACGAATTGTGGGATGGGGACAACAGATTGTAATACAGAAGCTGGTTGCAACGACAGTTGCGGTGGTGCGGATCAATCATGTTCCTGGAGCAATGGTAAATGTAAGTGTATTGACGATCCGAGCCCGAGCCCGAGCCCCCAAACTGAAGCTGCGTGCTCTAGTAAATGTGGAGGGGCAGGAAAATATACATGGGACGAGGTAAAAAAATTATGTAATTGTGATCGCAGTACGCCAGTAGAACCTGGAAAGGATTACTCTGGCGATAATAGTTCAGCCGGAGGTACTATTGATTTAGGTCCTCCTGGTGGTACTGCCCAGAATGTTCCGGAAGTTCTCAATAATGTTATCAATTGGGCATTAGGTATCGCGACTTCACTGGCTGTATTATTCATAATTATTGGTGGTTTTCGCTATATCACTTCGGCCGGCAACTCTAATATGCAGGAATCTGCCAAGAAGACATTATTTGCTGCTATTATTGGTCTCGTTATTGTAGTAATTGCCTTTGTAATTATAACTGTAATAATTCGAGTGGTGAGCAGTAGTTAAAATGTATAAATAGTATGAATAATTTTTTTATCCTCATAATCGTAGCCTTACTGTTTTTACCTGTGACAGTATTGGCTGTTGATACATCACCAGCTAATTGTGATTCCTGGCCAGATGAAGCTGAGTTTTGTAACGATTGCCGTATTATGGGATGTAATGAATGTACAGGATGGGAGCCAGGAACTAAAAACTGTATATGTAAAGATTGTAGTGATGATAATTATAAAGCAGGATGCTATAGTGAAGCGACTTGTGACGATACTTGCGGTAGTGCAAACCAAACATGTGATTGGATAAATGATGATTGTGTCTGCTTCGATGACCCAAGCTCTAGCCCACAAACAGAAGATGGCTGTGCTGCCAAGTGCGGGGGAGAAGGGATGTACGAATGGGATGACACTAAGAAATTATGTGTCTGTACTGGCAGAACTATCGGCCCGGCTTGGGGAGATAGTGGTCCACAGAATATTCCCGAAGTAATTCGTAATGTAATTCATTGGGTATTAGGAATTGCTGGTACACTTGCCGTTCTCTTTGTTATCATTGGCGGCATTCGCTATATCACATCTGCTGGCAATCAAAATATGCAAGAGTCTGCCAAAAAAACTTTGTTTAATGCTATTATTGGTATAATAATTGTTACTGTATCATTTGTAGTTGTTAATATGATCTTTAGAGTAATAGGGGGGGCATAAAAAAGTCTAATAATTATTAATATATATTAAGAGGGGAGGTGAGATTATGAAAAAACTAAAATTAGTAAGTACAATCGTTGTTGTGGTTCTTTTCTGTGTACTTCTCACTGGTGCTGCCCAGGCTCAGTTAACTACACCGAGTGCTGAGGGTTCAGGCGCTGCAACCGGAGATGAAATGGATCTCTTAGAAACAGCCACAAACTGGATTCTAGGTATCACTGGAGCCGTAGCTGTTATCATGATCATCTTTGGTGGTTTCCGTTACATCACCGCTTCAGGTAACACTGACATGATGAACAAAGCCAAAGAAATCCTAATCAAAGCGATTATTGGTTTGGTTATCGTTATCGTTGCTTATGTTGTTGTCCGTGCCATTGTCGGAGCATTAGGTAGTACCTAGAAATTCTTTGCAAAGAATTCGAACCCCGCTAGCAATAGCGGGGTTTTTTAGACAAAAAGAAAAAGCCTTGGACTATAACTCGGGGAAATCGTAAGATTAATTACAATTTTCGAGAGTTGTGATTAACTCACAAGTCGCAAGGCTCTTATTACTCAAATCCAGTCTTTTCCCTTTTTGCCCTTTATGAAAATGATTCGCTTGCAATTAAGGGCTCCTGTTGAAACATAAGTCCCAACCTTATGATCAGGGGCAAAATTTGTCCCGAGGTAGTTTATTTTCACCTCGATCCGTTTGCCCCCAATCCCTTTAAAGGAACGGGACTGATTTGGTGGGACCGTTATTTTGGTCCAGCCAGAATCAGGTCGGGTGGGACTGGTTGTAGAGTTCCCCGCTCCAGCTGATGAGTGGGGAGGGTGTGTCGTTGTGGCTGTGGTAGATTTTTGAGAGTAGTGTCGGACACTTCTCTCAATCGGATGGAAGTTCGCTTCAATAACGAGTCCCCATGTCAATAATCCGAAAAGAATTACTAACACTCCGAATCCACCATGACTTTTGGCTTTTTCCCCTTCTGGTACTGGGGGATCAGCGTATCCGCCAGCAGCTTTCAGGTGAATTTTGCCAAGAACCCAGAGAAACGTCAGTATCCCTGAGATGATCTTCATAACGGTTAATAC
>CAYSJE010000067.1:0-4695 GCA_964431345.1 uncultured Candidatus Saccharibacteria bacterium | reverse complement strand
AAACTTCGAGCTGCAATCAAAATCCCATCAGTGGATTCACTAAACTCTCCCCAATGATCATTTTCTTTTCCCCGCACCCGTGCGTAGTAATTTTGATCATTCAAAGTAGAAAAATAATAATCATTCCACAGTCCAACATCATCAACTATTACACTGCTGAAATTAGGATCAGTCGCAATCTGAATATTAACCTGCTCAAACCCAGGCAACACATCGAGGTGAAACACAACTTCATTGTCAGCCGAGTAATCACCGTCGTCAAATGGTCGCGACTTCATTCCAATTGTGATTCCATCTGAGGCCTCACCCTGTCCACTCCAATGACCACCTTCTTCGACTGCCACTCGTCCGTAATAAGTATCACCAATAGTCCCAGTAAAAGCATGGCTGCCAGTAAAAGGAACTATCCCTTCCCAGAATATATTTGAGAAACTCTCGTCTCTGGCTACTTGCATTCTGACTTGTTGAATCCCAGCATAAGTCTCGTAATAGATCACGAAATTCTGATCGGTTGAAGTTTCTCCTTCGTCCCAGCTACGAGGCACCAGCCCAATAGTGATCCCATCAGATGGTGCGCCCCAACCTGTCCAGTGACCGCCAGTATCGAGAACTTTCCCTCGGCCGTAGTAAGTTTGGCCATATTCGCCATTGTAAGCTTTGTCGAGACCAGAGGGTTCTCCTTCCCAGGCAATCGCTTCTCCAGAAAAAGACAGGTCCGTAGCAATCTGAAATCGCCCCCGTACCATCCCAGACACATAATCAATCGAAACATGAAAGCAAGGGTCGACAGAAAGATCACCATCATCGCGAGTTGGAAAAGTCATCCCAATTGTTATTCCATCTGAAGCTTCGCCGTACACCCCCCAATGACCACCTTCTTGTAATTTGACCCGGGCGTAGTAGGTCACATCATTCTGACCAGAAAAAGCTCTGTCACCTGTAGGTGGAACATCTTCCTGCCAAACAATGTTACTGAAATCGGGATCCGAGCCAATTTGCATATGAGCCCAATCGATATCGGCTGGAACTGGATAGGAAAAATGAACCACCGGATCAGCTGAGAAAACTCCTTCATCATGACAAGGGACAGCACAGCCAACCATGATGCCATCCGATCGCCCTCCGTAGCCGCTAACCACTCCGTTAGTCGCTTGGCGCCGTACTCGCCCATAGTAAGTCTGTCCGCCCTGTCCAACATAGGCCTTGTCACCTGAAGCAGAGTTAAGCCAGCCTTCCCATTCTACGTTTCTAAAATCAGAATCAGTTGAGACTTGTAAGTAGAAATCACTGGTGTCTTCGGGGACTGGCCAAGAAAAATGAAAAGTTGGATCACAGGAATGAGAGCTCTCATCATGGACATCAACAGAATCTGGGATATAAAGATCCCCAGGATCTACGTAAGCCCCATTTTCTGCATACACTCTGATATGTCCACCCTCCTCTACCATGTGATAACCGTCTTGAAAATTCTGCTGTACATCCCCTCGCCCACGCTCAAACGGATCTGAGGAAGGTGGACCGATAAACTCTCCGGTCGATCCTGGAAACCATCGCTCTCGGTATTCGGTGAAGAAATTGCCTCTTAAGACATGAGACATTCTGCCTGCATTTCGACTGTTAGGATCGAAAATAATCGCACAGTGACTATAATCACCGCCGGTGAAATACTGGATCTGAAAATCTCCCCAATCTTGTACCCCTGGATTACCAGTGAATTGTCCTGTCGCCCGATCAAAATTCTGCCCTGCTCCGTGGTCGTTGTAGTAATCAATGAAAGCTTGGGTGTAGCCATTAGAACCATAGCCTGGTGAAGTTGAACCATAATCTGAGTAGTAGTGAACGTCAGCCTGTCCATTACTCCAGACTAAATAGCCAAATGTGAAATCTTGGCGCGAAGTTCCTCTATATGGATATTCATCATTCAATACTTGCCCCAATGGTGAGGCTGGCCCCCCTTCTCCTAGTATCCGCCAAGCTTGCCAGAATCCACTGTGGACTACATAGGCTCGATGTGCTCCGCCAAGAGCATCGTATGTAATTCCGCACCAGCCAAAATCGCCGCCATTGTAATCCTGCACAAAGCAAGTCGGATAAGTCATTTGTGGTTCGTAATCATAGTACCAGTGGATAGAATTCTGTGGCTGCCCAAGATTGTCTGCTCCACCATTACGATTAAAGGCCTCAGCAAACAAACCAGAATTCTGAGACAAATAATCACCACCAGTAACAGGGACTCCACACTCTGTAAAAGACGAAGGAATAGAATAGCCGGTGTTATCTTCGGTTTGATAATGAATATGTGGAGAATATCCGCCAGACCCACCACATAGTCCAATAATTTGACTGGCTCGAACATGCTCACCAACCGAAACCAGGATTGTATCAAGGTGAGCCAAGCGACCAAAGGCATTGTCGCCTTCGTCGTAGTCAATGATAACTACATTACCCCAACCGCCATTTTTCCAATCAGCAAAGATTACTACTCCATTCGCTGGTGCTGCCACTGGCTTACCTAAATCATCAGAGCCACTACCCCAATTGAAATCCCACGAATATCTAAGGGATCCAGTATGAGTCGGGCCTTGATTATTACCTTGAGCACACCACCAAGTCTCGCCTTCGAAAAAAGGTAAGTATAAAGACGGTGCCTCGGCGGCAAGCAGCCATGGCAACAACACAAAAACTCCTACTAAAAAAGCCATTATTCTTTTCATGCTTCTCTCCTTTCTGTTGATAGAATTGCATGACCAAATTTCTCTCGATTTTATGTAAACAAAAAACACCTTGAGGGTTGTATTGGATAGCTAAATTTCACCTCCTTACTAATCCTGTTTTACATTTCTTAAAGTGTTTTTTGCTCTCCTTATTAAATTGTCAAAGGACTATAAAAATTTAAAACTCTTGACTAATGAATTAAATTCTGCAACTTTATTATCCTGCCCGGCTTCATACTTCACAAACATTATGCCAGAATCATCCCGCATGTCATTACCCTCAACTTCTGATAAAAATTTATTGCCCCAAGAGATCGTAACTATTGATTCTTCAATATCATAATCAGCCAAAGGTGAAGCTTGGTGTCGATATAGATCCTTGGAACTATCATTAGTTTTTACAGTTGATTCTTTCCCGCCATCCCAATCCCAAAGTTCCCAGCCAACTTCTGGAGGTGGGGTTACAATAGTTGCCAAAATATTTTCCGAATCATCAGTAATAATTACTTTGTCTCTATCTCCACCAGCCGCTCGATCAGCTCGAGTTTTAGTGACTTCGGCTTTATATCCTGTTGGCAAAGTAATTTGATATCCAAAATCGTTATTAGTATAAACCTGATTTTTTAGCTCTGCTACCCCTGTGGTTGTTGTCGTCTGAGGCGTTGGTGTCGGGATTGGCGTTACTGACACAGGCGTCATCTCAGCTACTGGCGTGACTTCAGGAACTTCTACTTTTGCCTGCTCCCCACATCCTACCAAAACAAATACCCCACCAATTATTAACGAAAACCCAATTAAATTCTTAATCATCTTAGTACGCATAATATCTTATTCGCTTACGTTCTATACTCCCCCAAATAACTCGATTAGGCTAGTTCGCTAACCCTCCAAAGAAAACGAAATTAGTCTAAAAAAGTTTTATGAGCTACCGGGGGAAGTACAGATCGCAATTTATCCACAGATTTTGCGACGGCGAGGCAAATCAATGATACAAGCTGCTTTGTTTATTCTTACATGAAAGGATCATAGTGCCCTTTAGGGAAAGCGACGGCGCTGTTTCTCGCGACGGCTCATCACCTGCATACATTATAACAAAGCCCAAAAACTGGTCAAGATAATTCTGGGGAAAACAAAAATCCCCCGCTAAAGCGAGGGATTTAAATCTGATATTACAGACCGTACATGAAATAAATGGCCGAAACCATTACGAGACCGACACAGTAAGTCATAAACGACAAACCTGTGTAGAAATAGACTTTCTCCATGAAATTCTTATTTCCCCGGTAGAAATAAATATAGGGGGCATCTAAACCCGCTACATCTGTATTATAGCATGATTTTGAGATGTGATCAAAGGTTTTTGAGTACAGGGCGGGGCCGCCCCTACATGATAGTTATTTAAACAAATTTCCATACAAAGTTCTTCGCCTATTTTTCGAAACCTGTTTTCTAAATTCTACGTTTTCAATATCCTGTTCCCATTTTTTTGGATTATTATTAATATAGCTCCTAATTCTCGCTAATTCATCCTGATTGTGAATTATATGATCGTAATAGCTTCGTTGCCATAGTCTACCATCGAAGGGTTCCCAATTTTTCTGGCCGACACCTTTTATATAATCATCTGTTGTCATGGTTTTGAACCATTGCATAATTCTAGGTATCGATGTAGGAGCCGACTCGTATGTCGGCCCCGTATTGCCAGCAATTTCACTCCCTTTCTGATAGGGGCGGACATACGAGTCCGCCCCTACACGACCCTCTTTGATAATCACAATACCGTGAAGGTGATTTGGCATTACAATAAATCTGCCTAATGATAGAGACGGAAACTTAGACAGTAATTTTTTCCACCATCTATCAATCATTACACCACTAGAGTTTAGTTTAATCTCCTTTCTTGCAATATCACCAAAGAAACAAACTCTGTACTGAGTATTAACCGTCAGGAAATAGTATCCTGGCTTCGAATAATCATACT
>CAYSJE010000066.1:0-4715 GCA_964431345.1 uncultured Candidatus Saccharibacteria bacterium | reverse complement strand
GAAGAATTATAAATATATTAGGACGCCGATCAAAGAATAATCCAATTCTAATCGGCGAAGCCGGTGTTGGAAAAACTGCCATAGTCGAAGGTTTGGCTAAGAAAGTTAGCGAAGGTGATGTGCCCGAGTATTTGCAGGGCAAGAGAATTATTACTCTTGACCTAGCTCTACTTGTTGCCGGGACAGTTTACCGCGGAGAATTCGAAGGGCGACTAAAGCAAGTTATTGATGAAGTTTCTGGAAACCCTGATGTCATTTTATTTATTGATGAAATTCATACCATAGTTGGGGCCGGAACGGCTGGTGGTGGTACCATGGACGCCGCTAATATTATCAAACCCGCTCTAGCCCGGGGTGAGTTTCAGGTAGTTGGAGCAACGACACTTGATGAATACCGCCAGCATATCGAGAAAGACAGTGCCCTAGAACGACGATTCCAGCCTGTTTTGGTTGAAGAATCTAGTGCTGATGAAACATATAAAATCTTAGAAGGGGTACGTGACAACTATGAAGCTTTCCACAGAATAGAAATTACTCCCGAAGCCATTGATGCTTCAATTAGATTGAGTGAGCGATACTTACCAGATAGATTCTTACCTGACAAAGCTTTTGATTTGTTAGACGAAGCGGCTTCGCATCTAAAAGTAGACCTACCAACATCAGAGGATTATAAAGAAGCCAAAAAATTAAGAGACGAACTTTTGAAAATCAGTGATGATAAGCGCCGAGCTGTCACTGAACAAGACTTCCAAGCCGCCTACTCTATTCGTGAGGCCGAAAAAATGTTGCGGCAGAAATTAGAAAAGATTACTAAGAAGCAAGCTAAAAACAAACAAAATCTACAAGGCAAAGTCACAGCTGATCATATTGCCAAAGTTATTCATGCCATGACCAAAATTCCTTTAGCTGAATTAGAACACACGGGCAGCAAGCAATTACTCAACTTAGAAAAAAAATTACAGGCAGCTGTTATTGGCCAAGACGAGGCTATTCGAGAAGTTTCTAGCGCGATTAAACGTTCTCGGGCAGGTGTATCAGACCCTCGCCGACCACTAGGCTCATTTATTTTCTTAGGCCCTACTGGCGTTGGCAAAACTGAGCTAGCTAAAGTCATCGCCAGAGAAGTCTATAGTGACGAAGAGGCTTTGATAAAAATTGATATGTCAGAGTTTATGGAAAAGTTCAACGTCTCTAGACTAGTTGGAGCAGCCGCTGGCTACGTTGGATACGAAGAAGGCGGTAAGCTCACCGAAGAAGTCAGACGCAAACCATACTCTGTTGTTCTGTTTGATGAAATCGAAAAAGCCCATCCCGATGTCTATAATTTATTGTTGCAAATTTTAGAAGACGGAGTGCTGACAGATAATACCGGACGCAAAGTGAATTTCAAGAATACTATTATCATCATGACCTCAAATATTGGGACAAGAGATTTCACTAATGCTGCCGCCATTGGTTTCCAGAAAGAAGAACAAGGCCTGGAAACTAGCGAAGATGAATATAAACAACTAGAAAGTGATGTAAAGCAAGGACTAGAAAAACAGCTAAGCCCAGAGCTTCTAAACCGTATAGATAAAACTTTGGTATTCAAACCGCTTAATAAAGCAGCTGTCAGGAAAATTGTCCGACTACATATTGCGGAACTACAAAACAGATTACAGAAAGAAAAAAACATTGGGATTAAAATTCACCCATCAGCCGTTGCTTACCTAGCCAAAGAAGGTTTCGACCCCAAGCGAGGTGCTAGGCCAATCAGGCGAACAATTCAAGAAATGATCGAAGATATGCTAGCTGAAAAAATTCTAGCAGGTGAAGTAAAAGACAATCAAAAAGTAGCTATCAAAAAATCTACTAAAGGCTTAACAATTGATTTAGAGAAGTAATCGACTTCAGGAGGGTCAATGAAAAAAAATTCTGTACGAGAAAATTCGTACTATAGAAATCTACAGCGAGCTCTCCGGCTCGTTTTAGATTTACTATTTCCTATAAGTTGCCTAGGCTGTGGCAAGCCTAGCCTTTGGATTTGCGAAGAATGTTTGAAGAAAATAGAAATCAGTGTAGGGAACAGGCATGCCCTGCCTGCCGGCAAGCAAGGCTGTTCCCTACAAAAACACACTGATAGAATTGTAGTAGCCACTGATTATACCAATCCACTCATTCGCCAAGCAATTCACTTTTTGAAATATAAATATGTCCGAGAACTAGCGAAGCCATTAGGGAAACTAATGAAACATACTATTCCAGAAATTTCTGATCCATCAATTATACCTGTCCCCCTTCATCCAAAACGATTGCGTGACAGAGGATTTAATCAATCAGAATTACTTGCTCATGAATTGGGATTATCAGTTGATAGTGAAACCCTTACTCGTATTAGACATACTGAGCCTCAAATGAAGCTAGATCGTAAGAATAGGCTTAATAATTTGACTGATGCTTTTGAATTAGTTAGCCCTGAATCTATTAAAGGTAGAAATATTATCTTGGTAGACGATGTATTAACTACAGGAAGTACTATTAAAGAATGTACAAAAACCTTGAGAAAGGGTCATCCTAAAAGCATAACTGCCCTTATTTTAGCTCACGGAGAATAGGATCACTCAATTGACTTGCTCAAGAAAAAACGCTATACTCTCATAGTATCCGGGAGAGTTGGCCGAGTGGCTTAAGGCGACGGGTTGCTAACCCGTTGGGGCGTAAAAACCCCGCACAGGTTCGAATCCTGTACTCTCCGCCAGGCCTTCGCCCTTTCAGGGCTACGGCCTGTAAACAGCTATATAATCATTTTGGCCTACGGCTTGCAGGCCGTAGCTTCGCTGAAAGCGAAGCGAAGGCCTGGAGAGATGGCAGAGTGGTCTAATGCACTGGTCTTGAAAACCAGAGTCCCGCTTGCGGGACCGGGGGTTCGAATCCCTCTCTCTCCGCCATTCGCCTTCGTCCCGCCAAAGGCGGAACTTCGGCGCAATGACATTAAAATTACAACCCTCCGTAGACTATTATGTATTACGTATATATACTACGAGAGGTGAACAAAAACCACTTTTACGTTGGTTTCACTAGAAATCTAAAAAAACGACTAAAAGAGCATCATGCAAACATGACTACTTCCACCAAAAACAGGAAGTGGACATTAAAATCTGGATCTGGAAGATCCTTCGCAAAACGCCATTTCGATACTTGATAAATGAAGTCGCGCCGAAGCCGTGCCGTAGCCCTGAAAGGGCGAAGGCAGGGCGAAGGCGGAAAGCAAAAACTATGAATAATGAAGAAAACAAAAGAGAATTACGTGAACAACGCAAAAATATTGTTCGCAATCCTGACACTGTTATTCCGGCTGACAAGAGTGTAAGCGAGGTCTCTGAAGAAGAATTTAGAGAACCGGAAACTTTTCTAGAATGGCAATCCCCTGAATTTATTTATTACGAGAAATCACGACGCTGGTATTTTATTGCAGTTCTAATTTTTGCTGGCTTAATTGCCTACGCAATTTTTTCCCAAAGCTTTCTAATGGCAATTACGTTTTTAGTCGCTGGTGGTATTTTCTATCTTTATGCTCAGAAAAAACCAGTAACACTTGATATTGCGATTAACGAAGATGGGATTATGTATCATGATAGGTTTTTCCCTTATGAGGATTTAAAAGGTTTCTGGATCACTTATGAACCACCGGAAGTAAAAGTTGTTACTTTTTCTACAAAATATTTACTGATTCCAAAGTTAAGCATTATCCTAACAGATCAAAACCCGGCTGACTTACGAAAGACCCTGATAGAAGAATTGCCAGAAGACAAAAATCTAGAAGAAGGCGCTGTCGATCAATTCGCTAGAAGAATCAAATTCTAGCCAAGCACCCGTAGCTCAGCTGGATAGAGCGCGTCCTTGCGGAGGACGAAGTCATAGGTTCGAATCCTGTCGGGTGCACCATGAACCAGTCGCCTTCGGCTGTTAAACAAACTGCGAACCCCGTTATCACGAGGTTTTGTGATATCTGAGTTTATTGTTACACTACTTAACATGAAATCAATCATCAGAAAACTCGTTATTTCTCACAATTCTCGCTACTGGCAGAAGAGAATCACACAAATTCCTGACGGGAATTATCCTCCACCAAATAGTCTTAGAAATGTCAGTAAATTTGGAGGCCCAAAGCAATTTGGTGCACCTGATGAAGCTACTTACAGAATCTGGACTGAACAAGTTTGTGGTATTGCGGCACTCAAAACTTTCACTGATTATGCGGGCAAAACAAATAGTCTTTCTCTTTATGAAATGTCCCAGCAAGCCAGAAAATTTGGGACATTTATTGTTCCAGACAAAGTCGAAAAGCCCAGTGATATTATCGGCGCTATTCATGCTGGCCTCGAAACTTATATAAAATCGCTTGGCCTAAAAGCCATACGCTGTAAAGCAGTTTCTCCAGAAAAAATTATCTATTACTTGTATGAAGGCTGGTATTTTCTTGCTTCAGTAAATGTGCATTCTTTCCAAAACAAACCGAATCCTAAAAATTTATCTGGCAAGCACATTGTTTTGATATGTGGATTCGAAAAGAAGGATGGCAAAATAACGAAACTATATTACAAAGACTCAGCTACAGAAAAAAATCTAGGTAGGGAAACTGACGAAACTGATTTTGAACATTTCCGAAAACACTTTAATCCTCGAGGCATCTTTTTAAAGAAGTAAAGAAATGAAACTGGCACTCTCCTCCCCTA
>CAYSJE010000065.1:0-4797 GCA_964431345.1 uncultured Candidatus Saccharibacteria bacterium | reverse complement strand
TTAAATTCTTGTTTTCTAATTCTAATTCTGAAACCCTCTCTTTCATTTCTAAAATAATTCGCTCTACTCCTAAACCGATTCCGATACCTGGGGTTGGCTGTCCACCAAGCAACTCAAACAAACCATCATAGCGTCCACCTCCACCAAAAGCTGATTGAGCTAGCTCACTTTTCTTGTCTTCGGCTGGCCAAATCTCAAAAACTGTTCGGCGATAATAATCAAGCCCGCGAACAATTTTTCCATTGAGCATATAAGGAATATCCAATTCATCCAGAATTTCTAGTAATTGTTTGAAATGAGTGTGGCAATCATCACATAGATTATCAAATATCTGCGGAGCATTAGCAGCTACGCGCTGACATTTTTCTTCTTTACAATCCAAAACTCTAAGCGGATTAGCTTTCAATCTTTTCTTACAATCTGCACAAAGCTTGTTGGCGTATGGGCGATAATAATCAAGCAATTGCTGACGGTAGGCTGGTCGACACTCAGGGCAACCAACACTGTTTAGCTGAATTACGGTGTCATTGATTCCTAGACGCTCAAATAGACGCCAAGTAATTTGAATAACTTGAGCATCAATCGCCGCTTTTTCTGCTCCAAAAACTTCAAAATCTATTTGATTAAACTGACGGTATCGACCTGCTTGTGGTCGCTCTGCTCTGAACAAAGGTCCAAGTGAATAAAGCTTCACTGGTTGTGGCCGAGAAGACATTCCATTCTCAATATAAGCCCTGACTAAACCAGCTGTGAATTCTGGCCTTAGAGCTAACTTGCCACCACCCTTTTCTTTAAGTGAAAAAATTTCTTTAGAGACAATGTCTGTACTCTCACCAATTGCTCTGGCAAACAATCCAATGTCTTCGACTATTGGTGTTTCCATTCTCGCAAAATCATATGAGCGCAAAATATTTTCAGTAGTCCGATAAATATAATCATAGTAAGTCATGTCTTCAGGCAAAATATCCCGCATCCCACGAGGGCGCTGGAATTTCATCTGGCGCTTGTGTGGCTTTGGTTGCGCACTTGGTTCACTTTCTTTGATCAGCTTTGGCTGACGATAGTTTTGATGCGGATTTTTTGAAGTTTTCTTTTTTCCTTTTGGCATATAAAATTTCTATATTGAATAAGTAGGTCTTTCTATTATACCAAATTGATTAAAGGGCCAAGCTCTAAGTAGAACTTTACCAATCGCATAATTTCTCGGTAATTCTCCCCAACTGCGAGAGTCTGAGCTAGCATTTCTATTATCCCCTAACACAACATAACTATTTTCTCCAGCTACAATCTCTTTGCTTCCCGGGGTGCGCTCATGATCACTTAGATATGATTCATCTAGCTCAAAACAATCCGGATGAACATCATTACAAACAGAAACTGAGCCATTCTCGATTTTGACTGTTTCACCAGGCAATCCGATCACTCTTTTTATATAGAATTCTTGCGGATTTCTAGGGAAACGGAAAACGATCACATCACCTCTTTCTATATCTGCAAAACGATAACTAATCTGATCAATAATTAAGTAATTACGATTAGAGAATGTTTTTTCCATACTATCACCCTTTACAGAAAAAGGCTGGGCGACAACATAGCGCACAGGAAAAATGATCATTGCCGCAATTATTATTATTTTGACAAGTTCCCATAAGAAAACTCCAACGGTCTTCTCGTCTTTGTTTTCACTATTTCCTGGTGTGTTTTCTTCCTCTTCCACTAAATTGAACTAAAACTACCTGCTTAGAGCAGGGGAAATTTATTACCAGGGTTAGTATATCACCAAAAAGCTCGCGAATCAAGTGTTATCGAGTTGCTCAAATAGCGTTTTTATTATAAAATATGAATATATTTAAATTCATTGCGAGTTTCGCATGAAAAGGTTTGATATAGGCAAACAAGAGAATAATCCGAAACAACTTGACCTGCGCAAGTATATTAAGGTTGAAAAAGAAACGCCAGAATCAGTCGAACCAAAAGCTCCGGAAAAACCTGCCCCAACCAGCCCACCAGATGAAATCTTCCCTGAAGAAACAATACCGAAAAAACCAGAGATAAAACCAGTTCTCCCTCCCTCAGAAGATGAGCTTGGAATAAAACCAACCGATTTCTGGCGAGAAAAAAAAGAAGGCGAAACAGAAGAGCAGATAAAACAACTGTTCAAAGAAGTTCCTGAGGAAAAACCAAAGAAAGTAGGAAAATTAGAAATAGCAAAAGATACAAAGGAAACAAAAAAACCAAAATCAAAAAAAAGCCTAAGTCCAAAATGGATTCTAGCTATCAAAGGTGGAATCACTGCGATTATCATTATAGCTTTGATTGGCACTGCCCTTTTTAGTCGGGCATTTTTCACTGGCGCTAATATTTTCGACCAAGAAGGAACAAACACTCTAGAACAAATCAAACATTTAGTTTTATCTGAAAATAATCAATTAATTGGCGAGGAAGAAGATCGAGTAAATGTATTGCTACTTGGTATGGGTGGCGAAGGTCATGATGGTGCTATGCTCACTGATACTTTGATAGTCATGAGTATCAAACCAAGTACAGGGCAAATTGCTATGCTTTCTCTGCCTCGTGACATGTGGGTAGAGACAAATGAATTTGGCTATTCTCGAATCAATAAAGTTAATTATTATGGCGAACAAGAAATTCCTGACAAAGGCCCTGAATATACACGCAATTTGGTCCAAGAAATTACCGGGCTTGAAATCCCCTATTATTTGAGAATTGACTTTGAAGGATTTAGAGAAATTGTTGATAGTTTGGGCGGGGTTGATGTTGAAGTAGAAAATGGATTCATCGACAAAGACTATCCCGGGGCTAATTATGGTTATATGACAGTCGAATTTGAACGTGGCAACCAGCATTTAGATGGTGAAAAAGCCCTGGAATACGCACGTTCCCGCCATGGAATCATTACTGATGCAGACCCCGAGAGTGAAGTAGAAAGCGAAGGTTCGGATTTCGCTAGATCACGTCGACAGCAAAAGTTAATTGCGGCTATAAAAGACAAGGCGATGTCGACAGGCACTCTCGCCAACCCACGGAAACTTAATTCCCTTTTCAAGGCTCTAGAAAAAAATATTCTTACAAATGCTCAAATGTGGGAAGGTTTAAGGCTATTTGATCTAACTGAAAATTACGATATCAATAGTACTCAAGTCTCTGTGATTTCTAACGAAGAATTTTTGAAGGTTTATATCACTGCAGACGGAGCATATACTTTAATACCGCGGGAAGGATTCAATAATTATGAGAAAATCATAGAATTTGCTCAGAATATTTTTGACCGAGCAGAAAGCCTAGAGGGCGGAAATGAAATTGCGATTCCAGCTGAAAATCAGGAATTGTCTGATGAAGAAAAAGCTAGACTTGAAGAAAATGCCGAGCGCGCCGAAGAATCTAATAGCGGCTACGAAGAATTAGCTGAAATAGAAGAGAATGAAGAAAATACTGAAGAAGAAACTGCCGCAACCGTCGCAGTTCAAAACGGAACAACTCTCACCGGCCTTGCCTCTAAAACCGCCGGTGCTGTCCGAGCTGGGGGTTATGAAGTGATTACTTTTGGCAACGCATCTAATCAGACAAACACAACAACTACTATTTATGACAATACAAACGGGGAAAAAATCCGAGCAGCTAGATGAATTAGCCCAAAAATTTGGTGCAGAAATTAAATCCGGCCCAGCCCCAGCTAACAAAAACGGTGTCCAAGAAAATGCAGACTTTGTGATAGTAACAGGAACAAATATAAAAATCTAACCGACCCCTAACCAACAAATTATGCCAGACAATAAATTAGACCTCTCAAATATAAAGCTCATTATCGGCCTAGGGAATCCTGGGTCGAAATTTTCTAACACGCGACATAATATCGGTGAAATAATTGTACACAAATTAACTGAAGAACTAGAGGCGGAAGAGAATAAAAAATTGAAAGCTGGTATATTCCGCCAAGTAGAGACAGATCATGGATCTGTCTCTGATCAAAAAATTACCCAGGACGGGACAGCACCATGTGCTGTCCCTACAGATACGATCTTTGCTATCCCCACAACTTATATGAACCATTCTGGCCAGGCTGTTAGTGCCATTGCTAATTTCTACAAAATTAGCCCTGAAGAAATCTTAGTTATTCATGATGATTTAGACTTGGAACCAGGACAATACAAAATAAAAAGCGCTGGCAGTGCCGGAGGGCATAATGGGTTGAGATCAATTATTCAAGAACTTGGCAGTGACGAATTTATGCGAATCAGAGTCGGCATCGGCCGGCCATTCCCTCATAAACCAGATTCACCGGCTGAACAAGAAGAAATTTCTAAATATGTCTTACAAAAACCAAGCCCAGAAGAACAAGAGCAAATAGAAAAAGCCAGTACGGAAGTTATCAAAATTTTAGGATAAAAGAAAAACTCCTTGGGTCGCAATCAAGGAGTCTTTTAAAATAGAACGAGTTGTGATTATTATTTCTCAACAATTTTTTGTGATTCGATTTTCTCTTCTGAATCCGATTCTGGGATGCAGACTTCGACTCTTAGTTGCACCAATATGTTCCGTAGATTATCGGGAGTTGGGACGTAATGTAAAATCTCATCAATCAATTTTACTGTCCTATCGATATCCAAACCTACGATATCCTTCCTGAATAGAAACTGCAACTGAACCTCGGATCTCTCCGGGAGCAGAGAACTGATTTCAACTTCATCCTCTGAGAGCACGATTTCTCCGACATCATTTCCCCATAATTTGAACGGAGCAATGACTCCACCTATTTTCCGAGTAACTTCGCCTTCG
>CAYSJE010000064.1:0-4998 GCA_964431345.1 uncultured Candidatus Saccharibacteria bacterium | reverse complement strand
GCAAAAACCGTTCAGTGTGATATCGAAAAAACAAAAAAATCCCACTTGGCTGGGCCGGTAGGATTCGAACCTACGCATCGCGGAACCAGAATCCGCTGCCTTACCGCTTGGCTACGGCCCAATGACTTATTACTTTCGTTGTAAAATAAGATCTCTTAACTGCAATCGCAATGTTTTTCTGCCCTCAGATTTTTTCAGATACCTCTCTCTTCTACAAGCATCTGACTTCAATAAACAAGCTTCGTAATGAACCAGCTTAACTGGCAATCGAGTGCTAGTAAATTTGGACTTTCCACATTAACTTGATCAGCCGAATGGCTGGGACGGCCCAAAACATCAATTGTAATACTAGCTACTTTCTTCTCTTTCTGCAAGAAAAATGATACTAACCAAAACCCGCTCAAACACTTTCTAGAAGCGGGTTTTAGAAAACCTAACTATTGCTGCTCTTGTCGGATTTGATTAGCACCAGCTTCATCCTCTTCTGCTAAAAACAGTGGTGTAAAGAAGAAAAGAGAAATTATCATCAGAGCAACAATTATTGCAGTGATTATTGCTATTGTATGTTTCTTCATAATTATTTATTCAAATAGCGACCGACGGCAATCGCTGAACTAATGATACCTAGAAGCACCCCAAGTGCTATCAATCCGGCACCAATCCAGATAATATTTACTGTATAATACTGAATTATATCCAAACTCTGGCCTTCGAAAAAAGCAGAAATTCTTGGCGCAGCAGCATTAAGTACCGGATATAAAATAAGCAAAGTAGCTGCAGCCCCTATCAATCCATAAATCACGCCCTCTAGAATAAACGGTCCACGCACAAAAGAATTTGTCGCCCCTACCAATTTCATAATGCCAATTTCTTCTTTGTGAGTATAAATTGCCAATCGAACAGTATTGAAAACTACCAAAATAGATATAATCACAAAAACTACACCAATTGCAATGCCACCCTTTCTAACAGTATTCGTAATTCTGAGAAGCTTATCAATGACTTGCTTATTGTCTTCGAAATTTACTTTGTTAACAACATCGCTAAATTTATCACCCTCTATGTAAGTCGCAATACTTTCATAGTCTTCAGTTTCATCAGCCTTGATAATCAAAGCTGGTTCTAATGGATTTTCTTCTAGCACCTCTATTGACTCTAGAATTAACTCATCACCTGCGTGCTCTAGCTTGAACCCCTCAAGCGCTTCTTCTTGAGAAATAAAATTTGTACTTTCAACTGTATCTAGATTTGTAATTTGAGTCCGAACTTCTAATACCCGCTCCTCAGCAGCATTCGGTTTAAAATAAACTGTTAAGTCAACCTTGTCTTTGACCTCGGCAATCGCAGCATTAGAAAGCATATTCAAAATCACAATCACACTAATCACAAACAGAGTCATAATCATTATCAAAGTCGTGGCCACACTCAACCAAATGTTACGCCAGAAGTTCGTTGCCCCAAATTTTATTATTCTGAGAAAATTTCTCATATGTATCCTTACAGGATGTACTTACCAGTATCTTGATTACGGACTAATTGCCCCTCATCAAGAGTAATAACTCTACGCTTCACAGCATTAACTATTTCTCTATTATGGCTAACCATTAAGACAGTAGTTCCAAGCTCGTTGATCTTCAATAACAATTGAACGATTTCCCAAGCATTCAAAGAATCTAGGTTTCCGGTAGGTTCATCAGCTACTAACAGCTTTGGTTTGTGAATCAAAGCTCTCGCAATTGCGACTCTTTGTTTTTCCCCACCTGATAATTCTCCCGGAAACTGATCTGCTCGCTTAGAAAGATTTACTATGTCTAGAATTTTTGGAACTTGCTCTTTTATTTCTCGACGAGATCGCCCACAAACTTCCATGGCAAAAGCGACATTCTCAGCTGTAGTTTTTGTTTCTAGTAATTTGAAATCTTGAAACACAACTCCAATTTGTCTTCTGAATATTGGGATATGTTTTTTCTTTATCAACCCAACATCCCAATTATTTACGATAATTCTACCTGAATCTGGTTTTTCATCAGCAATCAACAGCCTAACTAGCGTAGACTTACCAGCACCACTCTGCCCTACAATTGTCACAAACTCACCTTCTTCCACATCAAAAGTCACGCCTCGCAAGGCGTTAACACGTTTCTTCACATAATCCTTTGATATGTTTTCAACTTTGATCATTGTGGATACATTTTAGCAGGAAATGGGTAGTATGACAATATTCTAATTTGCAATCTTTCGCCCAGCACTAACGTGCAGGGCTAGCTTCACTAAGCCCACTAAAGTGGGCTACGACTACCCCTTTACCTTGTATTTCAAAAAACTCTCAATAAACTGCGTTAATTCACCGTCTAATACACTATCAGGATCACTTTCTTCATAATTTGTCCGATGATCTTTGACCATTTTGTATGGATGTAAAACATAAGAGCGAATTTGGTTACCCCACGCAGCTGAGACATGCTCACCTCGAACAGCTTGGCGTTCAGCCTCTGTCTCTGCTTGATTATGAGCAAATAATTTTGCTTCCAAAACTTTCATCGCACTTTCTTTATTTTGTTTTTGCGAACGCTCATTCTGACATTCTACACAAATTTTGGTAGGCAAATGAGTCAGCCGCACAGCTGAATCAGTTTTATTTACGTGCTGACCTCCTGCCCCTGACGCTCTATAAGTATCTACTTTCAAATCATCAGGCTTTATCTCTACTTCGCCAGCATCGGCAATTTCTGGAATCACTTCAACTAAGGCAAACGACGTTTGCCGCAGCGCATCAGAATTGAATGGCGATTGCCTGACTAAACGATGTACTCCAGCCTCTGCTTGCAAATGACCGTAAGCATACGGACCATTAATTTCCAATACAGCCTTTTTGATCCCAGCTTCTTCACCACGTTGCTGTTGCACGACTTGTACTCTGAAATCTTTTTTCTCAGCATAGCGCAGATACATCCGCAGCAGCATCTCAGCCCAATCTTGGGCATCAACTCCACCGGCACCAGCGTGGATAGAAAGAATCGCACTGCGCTCATCATATTTCCCTCCAAGCAGCACTTGAAATTCATTATCTAGAAATTTTTTCTTCAGACTTTTAGATTTCTCACGTAAATCATTATATAAATCTTGGGCATGCTCTTTTTCTGCTTCAAAACACATTTCTAAAATATCCTCAGTCTCACTTACCAAACCGTCCCATAGATTCACTTGGGTATTCAAAAAATCCAGCTGTTTCATAACATCCTGGGCCTTCTGATTATCTTGCCAGAAATCAGACTCTTCCGAAAGAGTAGTTAGCTGAATTATTTTTTCTTTCTTTTTAGCTATCTCAAAGTGCGTCCCGAGTCTTTTTCACTCGGGTTAATAAATCTTCTAAATTGCTGATCGTCTCTTTCATTAATTACTCCAAATTATATCACCAGAATAAGCATCTATTGTCTCGCTATTGCCTGGCAAAGTAAAATGCAACTCGCCAGCTTCGGCTGTCGCTAAAAATTCGACTTCATCATCCATTAGCACCTCCATAAGCTCTGCAGAGGTTTCTGCCTGTAACTCTCGCCAATCACTAGATTTGATAACTACTTCTGGAGAAGTTTTTTCTATAAACTCTTTCTCAACATCACCAAATCCGTCATTGCCGTGATGTGGCAAAGCTAAGACATCTACATCTAGATCCAAATCACTACTAACTAGCTTTTCGATAGTCGCTGTATAAATATCAGATGAAAGTAGAATTGATCGGCCTTGCCAGCTTAGCTTAGCAACTAGAGAATTATTATTAATCTCTTCATCGTTCTCAGAAATTTCTGTTAAAACACTTTCTGGATTTAGAATCTCGACTTCCAAATCATCGCCTACTGCAATTTTGTCTCCTTTGGCAACTTGTTCTACATTACTACCATCACCTTTGAAATATTCAGCTAACCGAGCATAAGTTTCATAAGGATACCCTTCGCCATTGGTATAAATTTTCTTAACTGGATAAACATCCATGATATATGGCGCGCCGCCAATATGATCCCAATGCGGATGACTCAAAATCAAGTAATCAATTTCATCAATCCCTAATTTTTGCAGAGCGCTAACTACGACATTGGCTCTATTAGGATGGCCAGTATCAAAAACCAAAACTTCTTTCTGAGGTGTAATTATTACATAACTATCGCCATGCCCAACCGGCAGCGAAATCAGGCGCAAAAATTCTGAATCAGCAATTTTGTTCTCATGCTGACGATCAAATTTCTGAGCTTGACCAGATTCAGCAACTGCAATATCAAAAGATACAGTTTGAGCATTTATATTCTCCACGTCAATTACTTCAGGCACAAGATTGACTCGAGTCACTCCGAGCGCATCAGGAGCAGTAATTTCAAAAGTGAAAGTCCCTTCTTCCCCGGGCTCAACAAAAGATTCGTTTAAATAAGTGGCGACATTATCACCTGGCCAACGAATATCAGTATAGAAAGGACTGCGACCAGATTCATTTTCTGCAATTAATACCACCGGATGCTCGCCATGATTACGCCAGACAGTATTACCGGTATTTTTGAATCGAGCTTCTAGAGTCCCAGTCTGATTTCTGGTAATAGTTGGGCTTTCTGATTGTGAGACTTTTTCAAAATTCCAACTAGGTTCTTCAACGAAAAAATTCCAAGTCACTGCCGCGACTCCCTTTAGTTCTTCAGAATCCTCATCGACAAACTTAAATTTTGCGGTGTGCTGACCAAAATCTAAATTCGTTTCGATAGTAAAATTGAAATGAGCTATTTCCCCTGGCCCAACTTCCTGCTCAAACATATTGATTTTATTCTCAGAAAGCCAAGTTGAATTCTTTGTATATAGCGGACTAGTTTTATCTTCAGAAACTAGGTAAACAGAATCTTCTCCTGATTTATGCCAAGTTTGGTTGCCGAGGTTCCTTACTTCTGTCCAGAGATTATGACGCTCGCCTGGAACAGTAGTTAAATCCATGCTTCTGGTAATATAGAGACCCTCTAGATT
>CAYSJE010000063.1:0-5147 GCA_964431345.1 uncultured Candidatus Saccharibacteria bacterium | reverse complement strand
TGTCGAGCAGTTGACGATTGATTAGTATGGCGCGCAGCCTCCTCTAAAAGAGCGGGCTTCTGTTGCTGTTCCCGCAGCCCGGTCACTGCTTATTCAGCCTTGGGACAAGGGGAGTGTTGGGGCAATCGAAAAAGCCTTGCAGTCTTCTGATTTAGGACTGAATCCAAATAACGATGGGGATAAAATCAGAGTAAATCTACCAGATTTGACTGAGGAAACTCGGCAAGATTTAGTTAAGGTGGTGAACGAAAAAAAGGAAGAAGCCAAGATAGCTATTCGCAATGCCCGAGAAGAAGATATCAGTGCTCTTAGCAAGGATGATAGTATTTCTGAGGACGAAGTAAAGGGCAGTAAGGAAAAAATTCAGTCTCTAGTTGATGAGTACAACAAAAAGATTGATGAGCTCTCAGGGGAAAAGGAAAAAGAAGTAATGACTGTATAGTCCATGATTATTGTAACTATCGTTGTTTTCGTTGTAATATTAGGTCTACTCATTTTTGTTCATGAGCTGGGGCATTTTTTGGCTGCTAAATTATTGGGAGTTCGGGTAGAAGAATTCGGTTTTGGATTTCCGCCTCGTATTTTTGGTATAAAGAAAGGTGAGACTGATTACACTCTCAATTGGATTCCGATAGGTGGATTTGTTAAAATGACCGGACAAAGTGACTTTGAAGTAGAGGATCAAGAAAAAATCAAAGATGACGAGAAAAGTTTTCTAAAAAAGAAGCCCTGGAAACGAGCGATTATTTTATCAGCTGGGGTGGGGATGAATTTCGCTTTGGCCGCCATATTGCTTTCTATTGGTTTTATGATTGGTTTGCCGAGCTCAGTAGATCAAGATCTACCGGCTGGCGCAAAAATTTCAGATGAGCAAATTCAAATATTGGTATCACAGGAAGATTCGCCTGCAAAAGAAGCTGGGCTAGATTCTGGAGATGCTATTTTAAAGATAGATGAAATGGTTCCGAAGTCTGTCGAAGATGTGCAGAATTATGTAGCTGAACATAAAGGCGAGGAAATAAGTATCGAAATAAAACGAGGTGAAGAGATTTTTTCTGAAAATTTAACTTTGCGGGCAGAGTATCCTGAGGATGATGGACCAATGGGGATTTCTCTGGCGGAGACAGCCAAAGTTTCTTATCCTTGGTACCAAGCAATTTGGGAGGGGATAAAAGCAACTGGTAGATTAACAGTCCAAATTGTGATTGCTTTCGGGAAATTAATTGGAGCAATGATTTCTAGTGGGCAAGTTTCTGGTGAAGTTGCTGGTCCGGTCGGGATTGCAGTTTTAACGGGTCAAGTTACTCAGCTAGGATTTGCTTATATTCTAAATTTTACAGCTTTGCTCAGTATTAATTTAGCCATTATTAATATTTTGCCGTTTCCTGCACTTGATGGTGGGCATTTACTATTTTTGGGCATCGAAAAAATTAGAGGCAAAAAGTCATCTAAGCAAGCGAAGATTGAAAATATCATACACTTAGTTGGATTTGCATTGCTGATTGCGTTGATAGTCGCAATCACGTATCGTGATGTTGTAAAATACTTCTTTAAATAAAATGAGAGTTTCAAAACTATTTGGAAAAACACAGAAAAAAGTTCCCCGTGACATCAAGATCAAAAGTCACGAGCTTTTGTATCAAGGAGGTTTTATAAGAGAATTAGTCGCTGGGCGGTATGAATTCTTACCTTTGGGTTTCAAGGTTTGGGATAATGTACGCAAGGTTATTGGCGAGGAAATGGATAAAATTGATTGCCAGCGAATAATGACACCGACTTTGCATCCAATTGAACTCTGGCAAGAGACTAATCGAGACAAAGCTTATGGGAAATCTTTGATGCGACTCAAAGATCGCCGTGGAGCTGAATTTGCTCTTGGTGCAACTGCCGAAGGCTTATTAGTCGACATGATTCGCAAAGAAAATTTGTCTTACAAAGATTTGCCAATTTATCTGTATCAATTCAGTTCAAAATTCAGAGATGAGCTTAGGGCACGGGGTGGCCTACTTCGAGCTCGCGAATTTGTAATGAAAGATGCTTATTCTTTTGACCGTACTGAAGATGATTTTATGAAAACCTATGATAGATTTAAACAAGCGTATTTAGATATTGCTAAGAGATTTGAATTGAATGTGCTGGTTGTGCAATCCGATCCTGGGGAGCTCGGCGGTGACTATGCTCATGAATTTATGGTTCCAAGTAAAGTCGGTAGTGATACTATCATGACTTGTAAATGTGGTTACGCGGCGAATTTAGAAAAAGCTGAATTTGTAAGAGGTGAAAATAATATAGATGAAGCTGAGGGAAAAATAGAAACCCAAGAAGCGAAGCATGGCGCAACAGTAAAAGATCAGAAAAAGTTTTATAATTGCGAAGCTTGGCAGATTCTCAAAACAGTAGTTTATGCCACAGAAAAGGGTGAGTTTATTGCGGCTGTAATTAGAGGTGACCTAGAAATTAACGAGATAAAGCTAAAGAATATTATTCAAGCTCACGAATTGCGACAGGCGACCCCAGATGAAATTACAAAGTTAGGCAGTGTAGTTGGATTTGTATCTCCTATAAATCTCAAAGTAAAAAAAATTGGTGATCTTTCTTTGAAAACTTCAAAAAATTTCTATACAGGCGCAGATGAGTTAGAAAAAGATACTATCAATGTAAATTATGGGAGAGATTTTGAAGTTGATATTGAAGCCGATATTGCAAATGCACCTGAAAATAGTACTTGTGGGGTTTGTAAAAAAGACAAACTTGAAGCGACTTCTACGATTGAATGGGGTAATATTTTCAAGTACGACCATTTCTATACTAAGCCAATGAAAGGTTTTTTCACAGATGATGATGGAAAAGAAAAACCTCTTTGGATGGGAGCCTACGGGATTGGCTTGGGCCGCTCAATTTCTACAATAGTAGAGAATCATCATGACGATAAAGGTATTATTTGGCCAAAATCTGTGACTCCTTATCATATACATCTAATTTCTGTTGGCAAAGATAAAGAGGTTGCCAAAGAGGCTCAAGCGCTATATAATGATATGTTTAGTCAGGGAATTGAGGTTATTTGGGATGATAGGCAGATATCGCCAGGCGAGAAATTTGCTGATGCTGATTTATTGGGAATTCCAATTAGGTTAGTAATAAGCGAAAAAACAGAAAAAGCGAATAAATACGAATGGAAAGAGCGTTCTAAGAAAGACTTTGAAATGATAGACAAAGATTCTCTGATCAATAAAGTTAAAGAGTTTTACGAATTAAACTAATGCTCAATAGATTTTTTGGTAGATTTTCGCGAAATATGGGAATTGACCTGGGAACGGCCAATACTTTGATATATGTACAAGGTAAGGGAATCGTCATAAACGAGCCTTCTGTCGTTGCGATAAACAAGAAAACAGGCCAAGTTTTGGCGATTGGGAATGATGCTAAAAGAATGGTCGGTAAAACGCCATCTCATATTGTAGCTAGTCGTCCACTAGTTGAAGGAGTCGTTTCAGACTTCGAAGTCACGGAGCAAATGCTTCGTTATTTTATTGAAAAAGTTCATGCTGAAGGTTTCACTCTTGTTCCTCGCCCAATGGTTGTGATCGGAATTCCATCTGGTGTGACTGAAGTAGAAAAACGAGCAGTAGAAGATGCTGCGACAAATGCCGGTGCACGCAAAGCATTCTTGATGGAAGAACCAATGGCTGCCGCGATCGGTTCTAAACTTCCAGTGCAAGATCCAGCTGGAAGTTTGATAGTAGATATTGGTGGTGGAACCACCGAAGTTGCGGTTATATCATTGGGTGGAATTGTGGCGAGTAGATCTCTTCGAATTGCAGGGGATACTCTGAATGAAAATATTATTCAATATGCGCGAGATGAGTTCAATTTACTTCTAGGTGAGAGAACAGCCGAAGAAATAAAAATCGCTGTCGGGTCTGCTTTGGAACTTGAAGAGCCTTTAGAGGCAGAAATGCGTGGCCGCGATTTAGTAACCGGATTGCCAAAAAAAGTAATGGTTACTGATGAACAAGTTCGTTACGCAATGAGTGGTACAGTGAGAACCATTGTTAACAATGTAAAGGCAGCTATTGAAGAGACTCCTCCAGAGCTAGTCGCTGATATCATGGATAAGGGGATTGTTTTAGCTGGGGGTGGAGCTCTCCTGCGCGGCCTAGATAAGTTAGTAGAACAACAGACTGAAATTCCAGTACACATTGCAGAAGATCCGTTAACATGTGTGGCTCGTGGGGCGGGGGTAGTTTTGGAAGATATTGAATCACTGAAGGAAGTTTTAATTCCAACTCAGTACGAGCAGGCTTCTATTAGCTAATAAACAACCAATTAATCAATCATGGCATATTTCCGCTCACCGTTTCGCTTTTTTGTGTTTTTGCTAATAATAGCGGCGGTGCTTTTTATTTTATACGGAGTTGGATTGCTAAATCCCGTCGTCAGTGGCGCCAAAGTAATTACTAATCCCGTCAAAGGTGGTTTTACTTGGGTTGGAGATACTTTTTCTGGATGGCTTTCTTTTGTGGGGGACATCTCGAATATGGATGAAGAAAACGAAAATTTGCGACAGGAAGTTGATGGTCTGAAGTCAGAAAATACAAAACTAAAAGAAATAGTTCACGAAAATGAACAATTGCGTCAAGAAATTGGGTTTCAGCATGAGCACGCATATGACACCATTCCGGCAGCGGTAATTGGGCGAAGTTTGAATCCCGGATTGAAAATAATTGAAATAAATATTGGTAGTTCTCGGGGAATTGAGGAAAATATGCCGGTAATAGTCTCGCAGGGATTGTTAGCGGGAATCGTTACAGAGGTTTTCGAAACAAGTTCAACCGTGTTATTACTGCCTGATAAACAGAGCAATGTTAATGCGGTTGTGCAGGATTCTAGGGCGAGTGGAATTGTGAAAGGGCAACATGGTTTAGATTTGCGCATGGAACTAATTCCTCAGAATGAAGAAATAAACACTGGGCAGACGATCGTAACTTCTGGCTTAGCAGGGGTTTTCCCTGCTGGGTTATTGATTGGCGTGGCACATGATATTGAGGAAACACCAAATTCGCTATTCAAAGAGGCTAGGATTGAACCAGCGGTAGACTTTGATCATCTCGAAATAGTCTTTGTAATCACGGGAGCACGTTGATGAA
>CAYSJE010000062.1:0-5219 GCA_964431345.1 uncultured Candidatus Saccharibacteria bacterium | reverse complement strand
GGGAATTGTCTGCAATCAGAATAACCAAGTTTTCATAGACAGAGACAATTTGCTCTTCCTCGTCTTGTTCTTCGCCATTGTCTATTGTCAATTTGACAACATAAGTACCTGGTTGGCTATAAGTATGAATTTCATTGACCCCTTCAACAATAGTTCCGTCTCCAAAATTCCAAGTATATTCTAAATCTCCCTCATTTTTTGAATTGACAGACTTAGATGCATCAAAAATAGCTTTACTTCCAACGGGAATATTCTGATCTTCTCCGGCAACCGCTTCTAATCTTCTAACTGGAATTCCTTCTCCTTCCATTTCCCCGGTAGGAACAATATCTGGAACATCTTCCTGGGCTAGAGATATTTGTGGTAAACCAAAACAGGCAGCCATAATAGCGACTAGAAATAGGGATAGAGTTTTATAAAAAAGTTTCATTTATCTCTTGTTTAGATGGCACCACCCAATCGCAATTGCGTCGGCCGCGTCATCTGGCTTAGGAATATTTTTTAGTTTGAATATATTTTTGAGCATATACTGAACCTGTAATTTTGTTGCCTGTCCATATCCCGTGATAGCTTGTTTCACTTGCAGTGGAGTGTATTCAGAGATTTTGAGTCCTGCTTCTGCGCCAGCCAGCAAGATTACTCCTCGAGCTTGGCCAACAGCAATTCCAGTTGTTACATTCTTGGCAAAAAATAATTGTTCTACAGCCAATTCACTTGGATCGTATTTTTCTATTAGCTGCCTCAAATCTTTGGCAATAGTTTGCAGGCGACTTGCTGCGGGGGTTTTGGCAGGAGTGGTAATACAGCCGTAGCCCAATATTTTTGGCAGATCATTCTTTGGAGATACCTCTAAAATCGCATAGCCAGTGGTGGCTGTTCCAGGGTCGATAGCTAGAATCTTTCGCATAATCAATCAATATTCGAATAAACTTCTGTGACATCGTCATATTTAGACAGAGCTTCAGCAAGTTTTGCAATTTTGTTTTTGTCTTCTGGTGAAATAGAGAGTGTATTTTCAGGGACAAACTCTATCTCAGCTGAATCTATTTTAGCATCTTTGAGTTTTTCTTTCACTAGATCTATTTCTTTAGGGCTAGTATAAATTATTATCTGATCATTCTCGTTTTTGATGTCCTCTGCGCCAGCATCTATGGCAGCTAATTCAATTTCATCTGGATTGGCAAGTTGAGAAATTCTGATAACACCCTTTTTAGAAAACTGATAAGCGACACTGCCACTCTCAGCCATTTTACCGTTATGCCTTGTCAGAATATTCTTGATTTCAGAAATAGTACGATTTTTATTGTCAGTGATAGCAGAAATTATGAAAGCTGAGCCGTTTGGCCCATAAGCTTCTATTTGGAGGCTAGTAATCTCTACGCCTTCTAATTCTCCAGTCCCTTTTTTGATTGCCCGCTCCACATTGTCTTTGGGCATATTTACATCTTTGGCCTTACTAATTGCGACCTCTAAACTAGGATTATTTTCTACTACACCGCCGCCCTCACGAGCAGCAATAACAATCATATTCGCAATTTTCGTAAAAACCGCCCCGCGTTTAGCGTCTAGTGCGCCCTTTTTTCTCTTAATTGTTGACCACTTAGAATGTCCTGACATAAGCAAAACTAAAACCTCTTAATAATGGTATTTTAGGACAATAAAGCCCAAAAGTCAAAGAAAAAAACCTGTAGCTTCGGGGGAGAAGTTACAGGTTCCTACAATCAATTTTTTACTCCAATGATTTCACAACAACACCCTGAACTTCTGAGGCAGTAAATGGTTTTGTTAGAAAGCCATTGATTGGAAGCTTGGCACTGGTGGAATCTGCGGAAGTCCCCGACATTAAGAGAATCTTAATCTGAGGATATTTGGTTCTAATTTCCTGAGTCAATTCAATTCCACTCATCCCAGGCATGATAATATCCGAAATAACCAGGTCAATCCCCGGGGCTTTCAAGACTTCCAATGCCTTCTCACCACATTCTACGCACTGAACTTCGTGCCCAAAACGTGACAAGAGGTTCTTCAAAACCATTCTAATAGATCTCTCATCGTCCACGATGAGAATTCTAATGTTTTTGCTCATTTTTAGAGCCTCCTTTCATAAAGGTAAAAATTTTAACCACTCACCATATCTCACTCAATGAACATTATACTATAACGGATATTTTAAAACATGTCAAGGGGGGCGAAAAATTTTAGAAACTAGCCTTGCCTAAGTCTATAATTTCTGCTATAATAAAAGTATCACGGGTGAGATAGCTTGGTTTCCAAGCCTATGTCTCACTTTTTGTTTTATGCAAATAAAAACGAAAATCATCCTTATCTTAACTGCTTCAGCCTTGTTTTTGGTTCCTACATTTGTTTTAGCTAGTGAAGAGCGCGCACCAGAGATAGAAGTCTTTAATACGCTCTCTGGGCGCAAAGAGTACGATTTTCTAGCTTACTCACCTAATTATACTGGCGGGGAAGCGGTGGCAGTTGGCGACATTTCTGGTGATTCTAACAAAGAAATCATAACAATATCTGGGTTGGGTAGTAGTGGGCATGTCAGAGGTTTTTCACATACAGGCAGATTTACAGGGTTTAGTGTTTTTCCTTTTCATGAAGACTTCAGAGGCGGCGGTGATGTGGCGATTGGTAATGTGGATGGCTTAGGTAAAGATGAAATCATAGTCGCTGTAAATAGTGAAGGCGAATCTAGAGTAAAAGTTTATCGATCTGACGGCACAGTTGTAGCGGATTTCCTAGCTTTTGCTCCAGAGTTTAGCGGAGGAGTATATGTGACTTCGGGCGATATTAATGGTAACGGTAAAGATGAGATCATTGTCGGAGCTGCCGCTGGCGGGAATCCTCATGTAAGAGCCTTTGATGGTTTAGGTCATTATATTGGGATAGATTTTTTCCCGTTTCCATTTGAATATGATGGGGGAGTTGATGTTGCCGCAGCCGATCTAGATGGTGATGGAACAGACGAAGTAATTGTCGGGGCAGCTACTAGAGCCGCCGGTAGAGTAAAAGCTTACAAAGCTGATACAGAAAAAACCGAAGTTGCAAATTTCTTAGCTTTTCTAGAAGATTATCAAGATGGAGTTAAAGTTTCTGGAGCCGATGTTGATGGGGATGGTAAGGCAGAAATAATTGCCGCTCCAACATCTAACTACATCCCAGAAGTCAGAACTTTTGAAACAGATGGTAGTCCAGCTAGATTTAATAAATTAGTTTACGAAAATGATTTCCGAGGTGGGGTAGATGTGGCTGGTGGAGATTTAACAAATAGCGGGCGAGCAGAAGTGATTACAGCTTCACGCAGGTTTGTTTGGGAGGGTCGCCGAGATTTATATAAGTACATAGACATCGATCTGACCAATAACATGCTTTATGTCTACGAAAATGGTCGCAAGAAATTTGAAGCCCAAACTTCCGATGGGCGACCAGGCATGGCGACTCCAACAGGGCAGTACAGTGTGATGAACAAAGAATTGATGCACTGGTCAGGTAAATATGCCCTTTGGATGCCAAATAGCCTACAATTTACTGTCGCAGGTCATTATGTTCATCGTTTACCTGAATGGAATAGTGGTTATGTCGAGGGGGAGAATCATTTAGGTATGGACGTCTCGCACGGCTGTGTACGTGTCGGTTATGATGAAGCGCCAATTCTCTATAACATGGTTGACGTTGGCACCCCAATAGTAATTCATTATTAATTACTTGGTACAGCCCTAGAGCATATATGCCCTAGGGCTATTTTTTTGCAATAATTTCGCTTAAATAACGTTATATTTACGAGGAACTTAGGTAGTACTTTGGCTTATTTAAGCGAAAACAAGAAAGGCTTGACGGCTCTCTACTTCTATGCTACACTACAAAGTTCCTTAAAAGGTTCATTTTTGCTGTTTCCTAGCTAGAACGCTGTAGACATCACCAGTGGAGATTCATTTACAGGGTTTTGCGGTGTTTTACCTTCGGGTAAGATTCCTGCGTTACCTCCTGCAGATGCATCTTCCGTCTACAGCGTCCTGGCTGGGATCAACCTTCGCCAAGGCTTCGGTTCGGCGAGGTTTTTTGTTGCATAAAAAAACACCTCCCAAGGCCCCGCGTAGCGGGGCAGTGGAGGAGTTAGACATCACCAGACGAATTCTTCTTTTAATCTAGCAGAGAGATATTATTTGGGGAAGTGGATAAATCGATGTTTCTATTTGGATTGATTTTAATCTTTCTTTTCCGTAGCATTTGGCTTGGGTGTTGTTGTGGGAGTTGGGGGTGCCCCGGCTTTTTTCTTAGCCTCCTCGTCTTTCTTTTTTTTATCTTCCTCGTCTTTTTTCTTCTTCTCTTCTTCTTCAGCCTTTTTCTTTTCTTCTTCCTCCTTCTTGCCTCTCAGTTTTTTATTAAACTCTTCTGGTGGGCGATAAGTGCTATCGAATATCATTTCAGTAGAGACAACTCCGTCAAACATGACTTTATAACCCCAGGTAGCTTTTATACCACCAGCTCCAAATCTTTCGTAGACAGTCGGTTTATCTTTCTCGATGACTCTGTCGTCATAGGTCCCTAGAAAGTCGAAGATTAAATTTTTACTTTCTATCTTGGTTTGAATAAGGATATGATTTGGCGTATCGTTTGTAAATTTATAATTTGTTGAGCCTTGGTAATTTGCGGCATCTGTTCCCTGTGGTGCATAGTATTGGACTGCGTAGGAATGATTTTTTCTTTCAGTAATCGGCAAGCCGGCATCGACAGTTCCCCTAAAAATAGTTGTCGAGACTTGGCACAAACCCCCACCAGCGACGGGAGTGGTGTCATGATCCTTGATTACTAATTCAGTTACATAGCCAGTGGTTAATTCCACCGGACCAATAGTTTCATTGAAATCCAGTGTCTCTCCTGGCTCAATTACCACACCATCAAAATGACTAGCACCTAAACTAATATTATGAATCCTGTTTTTAGAAGAACCAGAAAAATTAGAAATACCCCGGCCGATTAGCTGAGTTATACCTAGATCTTCATAATTATCTTCAGTAATTTCTGGGTCAATTATTTTAGCAGCTACGGGAATCTCTGTTTTCCCTTCGTTGATTTCCTCAAAAACTTCCCAGGCAGTTTTTTCGAGGTTAAACTCTAAGCCTGGTTTAGAGTCGGCTGACATCTTAACGTCTTTGATATTTTTTTTGTCTTTAATCCCAGAAAGAGATATATCTAATTCTTTCTCGCCT
>CAYSJE010000061.1:0-5241 GCA_964431345.1 uncultured Candidatus Saccharibacteria bacterium | reverse complement strand
TAATTTAACAAAAAGGTATAAAGATAAAACTGCAGTAGATGGAGTCTCGTTTTCTCTCGACGAAGGCGAGATTTTTGGTTTATTGGGACCAAATGGTGCTGGCAAAACAACCACAATTTCTATGCTAACGACTCTGGCCATTCCGACTAGTGGTAGAGCGATTATTGGCGGATTTGATGTTGTTAAAGAAGATAAAAAAGTCAGGCAAAATATTGGCTTAGTTTTTCAAGAAACTATTTTGGATGAAGACTTAACTGCTTATACTAATTTAGAAACTCACGCGAGATTATACAGAGTTCCGAAAAAGGAAACAAATAAGAGGATAGATGAACTTCTAAAACTAGTTGGGCTTGATGGGGAGAAGAAAAAGAAGGTTGGGACGTTTTCTGGTGGCATGAAAAGACGCCTTGAAATTGCCAGAGGATTAATTCACCAGCCAAAGGTTTTGTTTCTTGATGAACCGACTATTGGCCTGGACCCAAAAACTCGCAGACTTATTTGGGGATATATTTCCAAGCTAAAAGAAAAGCGCAATATTACAATTCTACTAACAACACATTACTTAGAAGAGGCTGATACTTTATGCGATAGGGTTGCGATTATGTCTGAGGCTAAAATAGTTACTAGTGGCTCGCCAAAAGATTTGAAGCATGAATTAGGAGGGGACTTAATACGAATAGAATTAAGTGAACGCAATACTGATCTAGAGAAAAAAGTTGAATCACTCAGTTATGTAAAAAAGCTTAAGATGCGTGGTAATGCCATTAACCTAACCGTCGATAATGGAGAAGAGCGAGCAGTTGAACTAATAACGCTCATCAATTCTTTTCCTCCTGTTATAAAGTCTTTCAATATGCGGGAGCCGACTTTAGATGATGTCTTTCTATATCATACAGGCGAGCGATTTACTACTCATCACTAAAATATGACTTGGTACGAGATAGCAACAATTTGGCGGCGGGAGCTCCAGAAATTTTGGGCTGATCCCGGTCTAATTATTACCAGTATCGCTGTGCCTTTAATGGGTGTAACTATTTTGGGTTTTGGTTTAAATAAATTTATTCAGATTCCAGAGTTAGGAGTGAATTATTTAGACTTCTTTGGACCAGGCGCAATCGCAGTCCTTTCTATTGGTGCAGCAATGTTTGTGGGGTTTTCTATTATCAGAGACAAGCAAGGCTATGTGAAAGAATTATTAGTAGTGCCGATTTCTCGCTATTCTATTTTAATCGGCAAAATTCTCTCTGAAATAACAACTCAAATAATTACGTTGATAACTTCTGTTGTCATAATCATTTTCTTTTTCATGCAAACTGATCGGGGGGTGATGGGGATTATTTGGACAGTTGTTTTTATGTTTTTGATAGTTTTTGGATTTTCTGGTTTTGGTATCGTGATTAGCTCTATTTTCAAGCACGCTAAAAGCTATAACCAAATAATGGTGATAATTATTATTCCAGTTTCGTTTTTAAGTGGAGCCTTTTTCCCAATAGATGGTTTACCTGGTATCCTAAAACAGGCTGCCTATCTTAATCCGCTTACCTATGGGGTGGATAGTATCCGCTGGGCGCTAATAGGTGTTTCTAATCTACCAATAACTCTCAATATCCTTATTTTAGTAATTTTTACTATTGCTATGATGGTGTTGGGAGCGTTCTTATTTGAAAAAGGTTTCAGAAAGTAATAGAATACAAGTATGATAATGATTTGGATTGCAATTGGATTCGCTGTAATAATTTTTGCAGTAATATATTTTCCTTTTCGAAAGGGGATTCATAATTGGTTTTCAGAAAAAAAATACAAAGGAAACAAAAATCTTTACATGGCGCTAATTATTGCGCTAGTTGTTGTGATTACTGTCGTTGTGTTTCTGACTACTAATGATATTTCGGATGATTCTGGAGTTGCTGGTTCAAATATTGCTGAAAAAGAAGAGCTGCTAGATGAACTTGAAGCGGCTAATCAAGGAGTAGAAATCGGCACTGCAATTCCCGCGGTGAAGCTCAAAGATACAGACGATAATGAAGTTACCTTAGCTGATTATTCTGACAAGCTAATTGTATTATCTTTCTGGAATACTTGGTGTAAATATTGTGCTAAACAACTCCCAATATTTGAGCGATTAAAGAAAGAAAATAGTGAGGCGGAGGTTTTTCTTATCAATATGAATGAGCCAGAGGAAATTGTAAGAGAATACAAAAAAACAGAACAAATCGATTTTGATATTTTGATTGATGAGAATGGAGAGATTGGGGAAAAGTTTAATGTTCTAGGTACACCGAATAATTATTTTATCTACAAAGGCATTCTTTGTGCTAATCTGCCAGGAGCGATAGAACTAACGGATTTAGTTGGCACGATAGAGGAATGTAAACTTATTTCAACAGACTCAATTAGTAAAATTTAATATATGTTACCTTACGATCAAATTACAGAAATCGCTCTTGGTCCATTGAATATCCAAGCCTGGGGACTCATGGTTGCCTTGGGTTTTTTGGTGGGCATTTGGCTGATTTTATATCAGGCAAAAAAGGAAGGCTATAGGCGAGAGAAATTATTAGATCTAGTTTTGGTGATTTTCATTTCGTCTATTATTGGTTCGAGAATTTTCTATGTGCTCTTATTTTGGAGTGAATTTGCAGCCAGTCCTGTTGATGCCTTTAAAATTTGGCAGGGTGGTATGGTTTTCTACGGGGGATTCATCGGAGCCATTATCGGCTGGATTATTTACTCCAAAGTGAAGAAACTTAATTTTTGGAAACTAGCTGACTGGGGGGCGCCAGCTTTGGCTCTAGGTTTAGCGATTGGGAGAATTGGCTGTCACTTAATTAGGGATCACCCCGGCATTCCGACAAATCTACCTTGGGGGATAGATTATAATGGGATAATACGTCATGAGACGGCGATGTACAGCGTTATCGCTAATTTGATTATATTCTTGTTGCTATGGTTCTGGTTGCGCAAATTGAAACTACCGACAGGCTATTTGTTTGCTATTTATTTGATTTGGTATAGTATTACTCGGTTTCTGATTGATTTTGTTAGAGCCTACGATTTGCCGCATACAGATCCGCGATTTTGGGCAAATGCTAATTTTGGCGGGTTAACTATTTCCCAAATTATTTCTGTTGCGATAATAGTTATTTGTATTTATTTCTTGTATAGACTCAAGAAAAACCCTGTTTCAGCTGACGCAAATCTGTCAAAAATTAATTCATGAACAAAAAGCTTAGTCTTTTAATAATTGCAGCGCTTCTTATATCACTGGGGAGCTTTCTTGTAATTAATAATGCTAGTGCCGCAGAAGGTTTCAGTTATATTTCTGCAAGTGAGCTAAATCAAGAAATTGAAGATAAAAAGGAACTGGGAATTTTGGATATCAGGACCGAAGTGGAATTTGTTGATGATCATATTATCGGGGCAAAATTATTGGCGCTAAGTGATGTTGACGAGGAAAGAGAAGTTCTTGACAAAGAAAAAAGCTACGCTTTGTATTGCGGGGCAACAGAGTGTGAAGCGAGTAATATAGCGGCTGAGCAACTAGTAGACGAGGGTTTTAGTGATGTGAGTGTATTGCAAGGTGGCTTTCCCGCCTGGGAAAATGCAGGATATGAAACTGTCTCAGGATCTGAGGGAGAAGAGGTCTCAGTTGGTTTAACTTCTTCTGGTATGGCACTCGGGACTGTTTTAGGTGTTGGTCTAGCTGATGGAATAAATCCCTGTGCAATTGGGATGATGGTTTTTTTACTTGGCTATTTGATCGTCTTTGCTAAAAAAACTAAGCAAGTTAAAGGCGTTGGCACAGTTTATATAATAACTATTTTCGCGACTTATTTTGCTATTGGATTGTTTTTTTATCAAATCTTAATTATTTTCAGCCAAACTCCCGGCTATTCGACAGTCTCTAGTTTGATTACTTTGATCTTGGGTATTATACTAATAGTAGCCGGAGCTTTGAATGTCAAAGATTTCTTCCTAAAGGGTAAAGGGTTCAGTTTAGAAATTTCTGCGCGAGTGAGACCATTCTTGCAAAGCTGGGTAGCTAAAGCGACTCTGCCTTCAACAATTATTCTTGCTGCTTTAGTTACGGTTTTTGAGATGCCATGCTCGCTGCCGCTCTACGCAGGCATGCTAGATATTCTCTCACGATCTGAACTTACTAGATTAGAAACCGTCGGCTATATTGCGATCTATAATTTGATGTTTGTGGTGCCACTGATTGTGATTTTTGTTCTAGTATATTCTGGTAAACGAATTACTATGATCAAAGAATGGGAACACAATAGTAAGTGGAGGATGAAATTATTGATGGGGTTAATTCTAATTGGATTTGGTATTTGGATGCTATTAACTTAAATGAAAAAAGAAGATTTAGCAAAATTTGTATCTTTCTTACTTAAACAAGAAAGAAGAGTATATGCACCAGTAGAAAAAGACGGGCGGTTTTTGGCCAGAAGAATTTATGATCCAAAGAGTGTTGTTATTAATGGTCAGTTGACTTATTATCCTTGGCGAAAGTTTTTCCTACCAGCTCAGGAAACTTTGTTCAATATACATAAAGATGTTTTAAAGAAAGTCCGAACTGGGAAAGAGCAAGTTTTGTTTGGACTAACTGCCCTTGATCTTCGGGCGCTTGATTTGTATAGCCAAGTCTTTGCTGATGACCCCTATTTTCAAGAAAGAAAGAGATCTACAATTGTAATTGGCCAATCACTTGCTCCGGCAGAGAACAGGGAGTTTGCTGAATTTCAAGGTAAGTGGCAGAAAGATGTTTTAGAGCACATCGAATTCGACATTTTTCTAGAAAAAAAAGATGAGAAATGCAAGGTTTTCACGGGCTCTGAAGATGGGCAGAGATTATTAGAAGCTTTTGGGTATTCTGATTATGAGAATGTAAAATATGTTGGGCCAATTTTGGAGAATGGGCTTGATGAAGAAATGGTTGAAATAAAGAATAAATTAGAGAACAGTCCAAACGAAAAATTATGGAATGATTTAGGCGAGAAATGTATTAATTGTGGCAAGTGTTCCTTGGTTTGTCCAACTTGCTATTGTTTTGACGTTGTTGATAAAGCCAAAGTAAAATCTGGTGAAGGTCGTCGAATCCGAGAATGGTCGACTTGTTTCTATTCTGATTTCTCTAGAATTGCTGGTGATCACAAATTTCTAAATAATACAGCCAAAAGAATTTTCTATTGGTATGAGCACAAATTTGTGTGTGACCCTGAAAGATACAAGGTT
>CAYSJE010000060.1:0-5256 GCA_964431345.1 uncultured Candidatus Saccharibacteria bacterium | reverse complement strand
TCAAATACACATTCAGGTTTGAATAAGTCGTTCTTTATACAATATACAAGGAGGTTTGTGATGAAAAAGATGGAAAGATATTTTGAATGGATCAATGACAATCAGATGATACTCCAACTTGTTAAAATGGGGTGCTATAAGCAAGAAAACGCAGAAAATTTAGTTTTTTCCTGGCGAAAAATTGCTGCTCAACTAAGATGTATCCATCGCCCCATAGCAGTCAGAATCCACAAGGGTTACACTCTGTGGAACCACGCTGCAGAGATCAGTCCGTACATTAAATCTGCCCGGAGTTATCACAGCAAGGACGTTGAAGGCAAGAATGATCTCCCAACAAAGGATGCGCTTTGCTTCTGCATCCCTCAGCGGGTCAATTACAAAAGTAGCTGGGGGAAATTACGCCAGCAACTGACAAAGATCCAACAAAAAGAGTGCCTCCCCGAGCATCATCTCACACGCTTCGGAACAGCGGCCGAAGTCTCCGGCCTGATCCAGTCGTATTATAATTATACCCATGAATGTATTCCCCGAAATGGTAACTGGGTGCAAACAGAAACGAAACTTGACAATGGCGAGTGCATATCATTGGGCTGGCGCTGGTTTGGTGAGCTCAATATTACCACCGGCATGATAAGTGAGGAAGATGCGGTGGGCAACTCAGGGTGTTTCCTGCTGGGAATGGAGATACTCGAAACCCAAGCTACTTGAGTCACTCTGGTTGTTTGGCGTCCTCGATCAATTTATTGATCGAGGACTTTTTTTAATATAAAAATCCTGTGTAAATTGCAGGATTCTTTATACCGCCACAGTCTATTTCTTCACCACCCTCGACAGCGTCTCTCTGAATTTTGTTGTAACTTCATAATTAATCGTCCCCATCCACTCAGCTAATTGTTCTGCGGTAATTTCTTCTGATTGCTGTTTACCTAAAATCACCACTGGATCTTCTAGTCTAACATTAGGAATATCTGAAATATCTACCATTATCATATTCATACAAACTCGACCTCTGAGTGGCACGCGCTTACCATGAATTAAAACATAGCCAGAATTAGATATTTTGCGATCATAACCATCATAATAACCAATCGGAATTACGGCGATTTTTGTTTTCTTAGTCGCTTCATAAGTACAGCCATAACCAACACAACTCCCCGGCGGCACGTCTTTGATCTGAGCAACAATAGATTTCATCGTCATAGCTGGACGCAGGCTAACTTCTTGCCGACCTTTCTTGTGAGCACTCAATCTAGTTTGTTCAGATGGCCACATGCCGTAAGTCGAAACCCCTACCCTAACCAGATCCAGGTAAGTTTCCGGGAAAAGTATCGTAGCAGCTGAATTCGCACAATGAGAAATTTTGATTTTGACTTTGTTCGCCTTTAGCAATTCAACAACAGACTTGAAAGTCTCTAGCTGTTTCTCAGCAAAGTCAGGCTCTAACACATCTTCAATATTCGCAAAGTGAGTACTTGCCCCTTCGATTTCCACTAACTCTGATTTTATATTTTTGACAAAAGGAATTATTTCTTTTGGTAGAATCCCCTGACGAGAAGTTCCCGTTTCTATTTTGAGATGAATTCTCACACTCTTCTTCAACTTCTTCGCGATTTGTTCTAATCTTTTTGTAGTTTGCTTATTATAAACCGTAATTCTAAAATCATATTCAAACACTTTTTCTAGTTCTGCCAAAGTTACATAGCCTACTATCAAAATTGGGGCTTCAATTCCTGCTTCGCGAATATTAACACCCTCTTCCAGAGAATCTACTATCAACCAATCAGCCCCAGCTTGCAATGCAATTTCAGAAACCTCAACTAAACCATGCCCATAAGCATTGGCTTTCACACAAATCCCAAGCAATTTTTTCTTGCCTACTAATTTGCGAAAAACTTTCACATTGTTCGTAATAGCCCCTCGGCTAATTTCTATCAATGTGCGCATTATTTCAATAATTTAACATTATCAATCTTTCCACTTAGTTTTCCATACTCCCCCGAGACTGTGTCCATGGAATTCTTGGCATTTGTAACATGGCGATTAAGCACCGAAAGTTTGTCGCCAAATTTCTGTGATTCTTGCTGAATCATAGAAAGTGTTTCTAAAATTTGTTTAGCTTTTGTTTCTATTTTCTTACCTCTGAGCCCCAGCATAATTGTCTGCAAGAAATAATAGAAACTATTAGGAGAAACCATAAAGACTTTCATTTCTTGACCATAATCAATCAAGTCCGGGATATTTGTAACCACTTCATAATAAATAGATTCAGAAGGGATATACATGACAGCGAAATCAACTGTCCCCTCAGCTGGTAAAATATATTTCTTAGAAATGTCTTTGATATGTTTACGAACATCTTTGGCAAATTCGTTTTGAATCGCGTTCTTTTCTTCCTCACTATCTGCTTTAAAAAGCTTTTTAGCATTCTCTAATGGAAATTTAGAATCTATTGAAATTAAACCATTATCTGTTTTGATTATTGCATCAACTATTTGCCCATCTCTAAATTTATATTGTGAAGAAAAGTTTTCTGATGGCAAAATTTGATCTAGCAAATCTTGTAAAATTTGCTCGCCTAAATTACCTCGAAGCTTCGGTGATTGTAAAAAGCTCTGCAAGTCTTTCATACTCTTGCCTAATTCTCGCATCTGCCCCACTTCATCACCAATAGACTTCATAAAACTAGCTGCCTTATCCAATCTATCATTGATAGTTCTATTAGTTTCTTCAAGTCTAGTTTGCAATGTTTCAGTATTTTTGTCTAAACCGCCTCTCATTTCTTGCCGAAGCTCAGACATGTCTTTCTTTGTAGAATCTACCCAATCTTTGAGGTGCTTGTCAGTTTCTCCACTGCTCTGCATTTTTTTGAAAGCCCGCTGTTGCCATAGCAAAATCACCGCAATTCCGGCGGCTAACACTACTAGAATTATAATCAAATCTGTTGGCATATGTCTTTTGAGAATAGCATATTAAAAGGCTAAATTCAAACAGCACCGGTCTTTAGGCCGGTGCTATAAGAATACCACTAAAAGCCCCGGCGTAAACACCGGGGCTACATTCTAGTGTGACTGCTCAATCTCACTTAACACCCAATCATAATCGCCGGTTGTGACAATGGCATTACAGTATTCACATTTACCAGTTGCATTGAGTTTAAGCGGAGCTGCACAATTAGGGCAGCTATTCGCCTGAGCGCCTTTTTTAGCGTCAGATTTCACAGTGCCTTTGCGGAGTAAAGTCCAGAATTCTGTGAAAGGTCGGATTTTCTTGTCACCACTGATCTTTTTGCCTTCCGCATTAGTCGTATAATCAGACATGCTGGCATCAAGTTTGACTGTAATATAATCATACTGGGCATCAGAACGAATACCAACAATTTGCTGATGACCAATCACAATGTTTTCTAGAATATTTTTCTCCCCTCTAGATTTCAAATCAGCTAGTTGTGTAGAATAGCGCTGCATGATTTTCTCAGTCACATAAGGCCGAGATATTTCTAGATTCTGTGTTTCCCAAGCTTCTTGAATCTTGAAGAAAGCATTTTCGACGTAATCTTTGAAAGCTTGTTCATTGAAATTAGGATCTTTCTGTTTTAGTTTCTGTAATTCAGCAGGAACAGATGCTATACCAGCCATCGCTGCTCCCCCGGCTGCTGGAGTAGTAATCCCAGGAATTGGTGGCATCATACCACCTCTATTTTTTCTAACTCGTTTGATAATGAGTGGCACAATAATGAATAGAGCGATGATTATCAGCCAACTCCAGCCACCGCCACCACAGACAATTGGAACAAACCCAACCGACGATGAGTCACTGCTACCGGAATCAAATGAAGATCCACTACTAAATCCGCTACTGAATCCACTACTACCACTAGAAAAATTTTGCCCACCACCGGCTCTTGCTAATACATCGGGCGCGCCCAGCAAAACCACACTAGCGACTAGCAAACAAACTAAAACGATTGCTATGAAATAAAATTTATTTTTCATATTGATTGAAATTACTTAGCCGGTTTGCCTTCTGGCTTAGGTACGGCGGGTTTCTCGATTGCTTCAGCACAACTTGGACAGAATTTGCTACCCATTGGAACTTTAGCCTGACATTTTGGGCAAATCACAAAGTTCTGGCCACCACCTTGTTGCTGCTGCATGCCTTGCGCCATCATACTACCTAGGCCAACCCCTGCTCCCATACCAACACCAGCACCAACCATCGAGCCTGTTCCCCCGCCTTCGTTACTAGCCGCAGATTTAAGTGCTTCAAGCTGTTCAGCTGTCTGGAAGTTTTGCATACCCTTGGCATCAACACCACTCATCGCATTAATTGACTGAGCTTTAGCCTGCATATCAGCGATTTCGTTGACACGTTTTTGAGTAGTCTCATCAAATTCGGTGCCTTCAACCCTGAAATCATGCATGGTAAACCCAAAAGGCTCGAATTCTTTGGTAATTTTTTCAGCAATTTCTGCAGAAAGTTCTTCACGCTGTGAGTCAATTTCTACAACGCTATGCCCAGCCGAAGCGAGTGCATCAGTAATTGGAGTTTGGATTCTGGCATTGATCACTTCTCTAAATTCAGCTGTAGTCATACTATCCCTGTCCCCAACAAATTCTGTGAAAAATTTCATTGGATCAGTGATTTTGAAAGTATAGTTTCCGAAAGCCTGCAATCTGACTAAGAATTTATAAACAGGGTCATTGTATTTTAGAGTTGTTTTAGTCCCCCATTTTATATTGGGAAGATCATTCATGTTGAAGTAATAAATTTTTCCTTTATGCTTGCTGTCAAAAGCACGAAAGACAGACAGTAATTTAGTCAAGATTGGAATATTAGCGGTCTTAATATCTGTACGACCAGGCTTGTCCCAGATTCCTTCTGGTTTGCCTTCGTTAACAAATAGTAAAGACTGCCCAGGACCGATAATGACCGAAGAATGAGTCTGCAACATTTGATCTGGATCAGGAAATTTCCAGACGAGTGTTTCTGGAGTTTGATCCATCCATTGAATGTTTTGTAATGCTTGACCCTTAAAAAGCCCCATATTTTTGGATTTAATTACTATGCAAATATTATAACAAACTTGCAAGCTATGGGGAAGTTAACAAAAAACACCCCAAAAAGGGGTGAAGTATGGCGGAGCCGACCGGACTTGAACCGGCGGCCTTCTGCGTGACAGGCAGACGCTCTAACCAGCTGAGCTACGGCTCCACGAAAATATTAAAAATGTGATTCTGCGTAGCCCAATGGACGAAG
>CAYSJE010000059.1:2770-5366 GCA_964431345.1 uncultured Candidatus Saccharibacteria bacterium | reverse complement strand
ATATTTTCAGCTATTATTTCAAACTCACCATTGTATTCATACATTGGCAGATTAGGATAATCAGCGTTGTTACCACTTAGCACAATCGCTACCGGCTTGTGTGATAATTTCTGGAGCATCTTCATCGAAGCTTCGTAATGCGGCACAGTAACAGTTTTGAGTTTATACGACAGGCTTTCTATATATTTAGCTAAATCAGAAAAAGTGAATCCATTATGCTCGTTGCCAATCACTAAAACATATCTTTCTTTAGGGACTTTTGGGATTGGTGGCTCGCCTGGCGAATACAAAATAATTTCATTGATTTGAGCAGCGTAGCCAATGTAATGACTAATCACTAATCGAAAATAACGAGCCTTAACTGGTTTAAAATTTATTATATTTCTGTAAGTATGATTGTTTTTGATATTTGTGTTAGGCACTGCCCTCCACTTTTTCCCGTCATCACTTGATTGCAGTACAAATTCTTTGAGCCAACCACTTGGATCATTGAAATTAGAAAGCATCCAAAGGCGAGAAATTTCTGTAGATTTACCTAGATCAAATTTAACCCATTCTATTTTGTCACCTGGTGGAGGACTCTGCCAGAAAGAAAGCAAACCCGGATCATCCCAGTCAATAATGTTTTTTTTGTTATAGCCGTTAGAAACTTCGGTATTTTTTACTTTGGCCCGGACTAATCCCATAAACTCAGCATCAGATTTTGTATCTACTTGAAACTTAGAAATTGTCCATTTGCTTTTACCCGTATCAGTTATAGCTCGCACTCGCCAGAAATAGGTTTTGTTGTCCTTGAGTAAATCTTGTTTTTCTATTTTCTTTTCTGTAACAAATTCGCTTTTTTCTTTGACGTTTTTATAAACAATTAAGTCTTTGGAATTAAATTTCTGAGAAGTATCTATCTGAATTTCATAAGTTTTTTTCTTGGGACCACCTTTTGTATTAAAAAAAGACAGTAAAGGATCTTGTCTAGTCACAATCACATCCCAGCTGGGATTGTTTAGTAAACTTGGCGGTAATAGTTCGTGTTTAGTTGGCATCATGGTTATGTTAATTACTCTTTTTACTTTAACACAAAATTCTTGTATAATTAAGGAATATAATCCTTGCCCTGTAGCTGAACGAAGCGAATGGTTCAGGGTCATAAAACAAAAACTTATGCCGAAAATTAAATCAGCTAAGATCCTCGGGGTCTTCGCTCTAGCAATGATCAACGTATCGCTGATCTGTAGTTTGCGTGGCCTGCCAACAATGGCCGAATATGGCATGCAAATAGTGTTTTTTCTAGGCATTACCGTCTTGGTTTTCCTAATCCCTGTTTCTTTTGTATCGGCAGAACTAGCCGCTGCCTGGCCTAAACGAGGTGGTATTTATTCTTGGGTAAAAGAAGCTTTTGGCGAAAAATGGGGATTTATCGCCCAAGTCATGCAATGGGTGCAAAATTTGGTTTTCTACCCTACAGCCTTGGCTGCAACTGCTGCTGTTATCGCCTATCTTTTCAATCCTGCTCTCGCCGAAAATCCACTCTATAACGTTGTTGTGATTATCGGTATTTATTGGGCCGCTATATTTATTAACCTTCGCGGCATGAAAACCTCCAGTAAAATAGCTACTTTTGGTACTATTTTGGGAATAATTATTCCTGGTGCAGTTTTGATTATTTTAGGTATACTTTGGGTTGCCAGTGGTCAAGAACTAGCCATCCCAGTAACTCTCAGCAGTTTGATTCCAGACATGGGCAATGTAAATAATATAATTTTCCTTTCTGGTTTGTTCTTGTTCTTTGCTGGTATGGAAGTCTCTGGTGTACATGCCCTAGAAGTCAAGAATCCAAAAAAAGATTATCCCAAAGCTATTTTCACCTCAGCTGTTATTGTTACTATAATCTTTCTCTTAGGTGCCTTGTCTATCGCAGTCATTATTCCTGCTTCTGAAATCAGTCTCACGGCTGGAATTATGCAAACGTACCAGACCGTACTAAGTAAGTTTAATATGCTTTGGCTTTTGCCTGTTATAGTTTTGTTAGCCGCTCCTGGTATGATTGTCCAAGTCAGTTCCTGGATCGCGGGCCCGAGTCGTGGACTCTTAGTGACTGCGAAGAATGGAGATCTCCCCCCCTTCCTTCAGAAAGTCAACAAGAAAGGCATGCCTGTGAATATTATGATTGTGCAGGGAGTTCTCGTGACTTTGATCGCTTTAGTCTTCCTCATGTCACCCTCTGTTAGTAGTTCTTTCTGGATACTAACAGCCCTCGCGGCCTTGCTATATCTAAGTGTCTATATAATCATGTTTGCCGCGGCTATCAAACTCAGAAAATCCAAGCCAGACGTCCCTCGCCCTTACAAAGTCCCAGGAGGCAAATATGGTATGTGGATTTGGGGCGGGATTGGAATCGCAGCTTGTATCTTCGCTATGGGCTTTGGCCTATTTCCACCAAGCGGACTCAATACCGGAAGCACGCTGAGCTATGTTTTGTTCCTAATAATTGGGTTCATCCCCATGTTTGCAATCCCACTTGTCATTTGGCATTTCCGCAAACCATCCTGGAAGCCCAAAGTCAAATTCGACGAATCACACGACGCTACAGAATAATAAT
>CAYSJE010000059.1:0-2670 GCA_964431345.1 uncultured Candidatus Saccharibacteria bacterium | reverse complement strand
TATTTCAGGAATTAGTTTTTTGTAATCTTCATCAACTAGTGTGCCAGATACTTTGACACCGACTACATTCCCCTCACTTTCTGGCATGATTTCAAACATAAGTTTTGTTTTGTTACTTTAGTTTATACTTCTATTCCACCAGAAACTATTGCTAAAACCTAATCTGCCTCAAGTCAGAATTAACCCGGAAATCATCTGGCCAACTACCGTCTCTCACAAAATCACTGAATCTATTTTTACTACCTTCTAAATTTATCAAGTACAGATATCTATTCTGAATCTCCACAAAAAATGGATACAAAATTAATTCCCCATCTGGCAAAGCCTGAATACCCAGAACAATCCCCTGCCCATCTCTTTCTGTGCTAGAAAATTTCCCCAGTGAAGGACACAGCACGCTGCCATTACAAACTTCACATGACTCTACTTTATTTGATCCGCGACCAATAACAATATCAGCTCCCGCACTAACAAATTGTTTGGCTAAGTTTTTATTCTGGCTAACAGAATTTGATTCAATCAAAACATATATTATATCTGAATTCTGTTCAGATATTTTTATTTTGGATTTCTCCAAATTCTCGCCGGAAAATTTGCAAAGAGAAACTGTCGTATTGTTCTGCTCGCGCTGCTGACATTCATTATCTGGCAAATCTGAAACTACCAAGTCACTCCCCATCAAAAATCGCCCTTCTTTGCCCCTTATATTCTGCAAATATTCTAAATCTGTACTTTCTGTTTCAATCAAATCACCTACATCCAGAAAACTCACGCCTTTTTGCGCCTCTGTTTCGCCCGGGAAAAAGGCGAGATATTGGTGACTAGTAGTTTCTTCAATTGGCCTGCCTAGAAATTCAGCTGAATTAGTATGAGAAATTTGCTCAAAATCTTGATAGCCTCGCGCCTCCGTTATTTTTAGCAAAGCATATATAGACGAGGGCGAATCTATTTCTAGATCATAAATATTGGCATAATCAAAATTCTGAATAATCCTCTCTGAAGATTTGTCATGGAAATCAGCTGGCCCCCAAGATAAGTAATGCGAGAAATCTACACTCGCAATTACTAGAGAATTGGCTGGCAGAATTCTATTCAGTTCGTCAGCAAATCTCTCTACTTCATCTATTGGCATTTTCCAGTTGAGAATTATTGGATTTATTCTTGCATCAGGAAAATATTTTTTCACAAATGGCGCATGGGTACTGATCGCATGTTCTTGAACAAAAGCTTTGTTATTTAGGCTAGCAATATTTTCGTCTACCAAAATATCACCCACTTCTTTATCTACCAAAACCTCGCCCTCAGGTGTATCAAAAATACAGTCATCACAAGTCTGAATATTATTGTCCCCGCTCTTAAAATGATTTGGTCCAATAACAAAAACATTATCTGGCTGAGTTTCTTTACTTAGACCTTTGTAAAATTTATTAAGCTCGGGAGCGGCAATTGTATGATGCGGTAAAATCACGCCTAGAGGAATTGTGGCAAAATCATATTCAGCATCAGCTGAAAATATTTGTTCCCAATTTGCTTCTTGCAAAGGGACTCGTGTCTCACTAGCAAAACCAGCTTGTTCTACAGAACAACTAGTAACTAACAAACACAAGGCTAGAAAACAAATTATTAGTAAATATTTCATTGACCCAATTATATCACGAGCCCTAATTCGCCCCAAAACAAAAACCCCGCCTACCTGCCGGGAGGCAGGAATTAACGAGGCTTTTATCTCTGCTTGCGCAGATATCTAAATTCGTCTACTGAACAACGTTTACATTCGCACGACTTCGTCCAATTTGTGCAGCTTCATTAGGATCACCTACCAAGATATCTACAATCCCATTACTACCAACTCTATCTACGTTCTTATATACCTTGCCATTGATCTCTAACATTGCCCCAAGTGGGTAATCATTTGCAGCACAATAATTTCCACCATTTTTTACTAACTCATGGATATTAGATCCATCAGCTGTATAGTGGTTTCCACCATTCTCGCTTAAGGCATCAGTATAAGCAGTAATGGCTTTTGTACCACTTCCGCCAGTTGCGCGCCCGCTGCTTTGTGAACGATTCATCGCGACTGCACGAGTCTGTTTAGCTGCTTCAGCCTGACGCTGTTCTTCAGCTAATTTTTCCTCGTGAGCTTTCTTCGCCTCAGAACTTTTCTGAGATTTGAAAGAAATTTCGGCCTTATTTTGAGAAGCTTTCTCAAATTTATCAGCCTGCAGCTGCTTAAATTGCGCTACCGCAATTTGAGTTTCTTCTGAAGGTGCTTCCGCAAAAGAATTGCCAGAGAAAAGAGCTGCATTACCTAGAGCTGCTAGGCCAGTAATGGCCAGAGCGACTAGAAACAATTTAGCGTACGGTGTACGAATTGTTTTTATAGCTCTTCGTACAATAGAGCTTTTTGCTAATCCATCTACCCACCTAATCGCGGCTTGAGGATTTTTTCGAATAAAAGGTTTTTCCTTGTTTAATAATATAGACATTTTTTAGTTGCGCCGTAGCCGACCACCGAAGGTGGTGGCGAAGGCGAATAAAAAACCCCTCCATACTGGAGGTGTTCTACTGAGTAGTATAGCAAAATAGCCGAATCTGTCAATCAAAAACCCCCTCTTTGTCCACAAGCCAGAAAGAGCTTATTTAAAGGCTTTCTAGCTTAAAAATTCC
>CAYSJE010000058.1:0-5396 GCA_964431345.1 uncultured Candidatus Saccharibacteria bacterium | reverse complement strand
CGAAATATCAGAGAATAGCCCACACTCATTTATCAACAAATCTAATTCTCTAAAATCTCCGTACTTGCTAAAGCTAATTGTATCACAAGGAGCATATAAAGCTTTTTTATTATTACTTTCGAATAAGTAAGCATAAGTATCTGATTTCTTCCCCTTGTAACCCACAACAGTTATTGAAACATCTCTAATCTTAATTTTTTCTCCATCCCCAATAAGGTGCAATACCCCCGTTTTCTGGACATCAAAGTAATATTCAATCACTGGGAATTTCTGTTTAAGCATTTCAAAAACATTCTTCGGAATATAAACATCAATTGCTTTTTCCGCTTTGTTTGTTATGAAATTGAAGTTTGATTCCAAAACTTTCCTTAAACCAAAAGTATGGTCAGGATGCCAGTGCGTAATAAATAAATTATCAACTTGCTTTATATTTCTTCGATTCAGAGAATCGGCAATATCCTCACCACAATCAACAACAGTCTTTATGTCTTGGTGTAGGAGTCGCCCCACCAGATCCTAGAATAGTAAATTTCATATTGATTAATTTATTCTACAATTTCATTAATTAATTCTGGTATTTCTTGCTTAGGCAGTTTACTTCCAAAATGGCCTCTGTCTTCAAATTTCAGAAATTTTGCATCAAGACCCTTGGCATTTTCTTCGCCTGCCGAGAATGGTACCCATTCATCATCCCTAGAATGCATGACAACAAAATTCTCACAATGCATTTTTATCTTGGCAAAATCAAATCCCTCTTCTGTATAAAAATCATCATTGTTTTCTGATTTATCCATTTCATGAGCATGTCCAGAATTAGTACCAATCAAAATCACTTTCTTCACTCTAGAATTTCCCGACAGCCTCTCTAGCCATCTAAGAATTGCCACTCCTCCTCGAGAATGGCCAACCAAAACTGAATTTTCATTCGGCTCAGTTTTTTCTAGTTCTGATAACCACTCTTCAATGTTAGGATCATCTGCCTTTGGCAAGACAGGCGCTTGGAATTTTATACCCCTTTCTCGCATTGCCTCTTCTAACCAAGAATACCATTTTTTGGATGGATCAGTATCTTTCCCGTGCATTAGAATTATGTTTGCTTTATTCATAATCCTACAATTTCATTAACTAATTCTGGAAACTCTTCGGTCCCCATGTGCCTCAAAATATAATGTCCGTGATTTGGAAGGTCAATAATTTTTCCACCGATCGCATTGTGAAACATTTTTAAGCTTTTTTTGCCATCCTCTTCTTCATTATCTGAAGTAAACATTACAATCTCCCCAACTCTATCTTTGATACTAAGATCTATCGGATATTCATAGAAATCTTTCCTGGCTTCACTAGGCCCGTCAGCGATTTTCCACGGTGCGACCAGAATAAGTTTAGAAATTTTTTGTTTACCCTCACCAAGCCAGCGCACAAGGAAAGCACAACCGCAACTAGTACCTATTAAGACCGTATTTTCATTAACATCATATTCCTCAAATTTTTTCTTGAAATCTTCATAAACAGGCTCCCACGGTAATGGCATGAGAGGTATTTCTGTCTTTATGCCCTTTTGTTCTAATTCCTTCTTTGTCCAAGGCAACCAATGCTTGTCATAAGTTCTCGTTTCCGGATCCATCGCTTTTTCTTCATCACCCGGACAGCCGTGAATTATTATGCAGTTATTTGGTTTCATGATTTTACTATCCTTAGTGAAAACTAAAATTTAAGGCAAATGAGTAAAACAGCATCGAATAGCGCACCAGTGAAAAACATGACCAGCGCCCAAGGGACTAGCCAATCAGCTTTATCAAAAGATTTTGGTGCTTCAGGCGTTGTATTGGTATCTGTACTTGACCTTGCTTCACTTTTATAACCCCTGTAATGATGAAACAATGCACATAGAGAAAAGATAACGCATAGTGCCAAAAAAATATCTGCAACAGCAATAATAACAATGATTAATTGTGCCCCTGCATTTTTTGTAATCTCATCTAAGACACCTATGTTCCAGATAAATAAACCAGAACAAAGGGTAATAAGTATTGCTATTAACGCATTCCCACTAGATCGATAGCGGTCATGCTTATCTGGATTTGATCCCATATTTTCCCTATTATTACTGCTTTAATTGGTAACCACAGTTAAAACTAAATCCCTTCTTCCGTAATAATCTTCGTACAACGCAGTGATTATTCTAATGCTCTTTCTACAGCACTCTCAGCATGTAGCATAGTTGTATCAAACAAAGGTATCTTTACATCACTTTGCTTAATCAACAAAGGAATTTCTGTACATCCCAAAATTATTCCTTCTGCTCCTTGTTTAACTAGATCGTCAATGATATCTAAAAACTGTCGTTTAGCATCAGAATTTGTTTTTCCTAGGCATAAGTTGTTAATTTCTTCAGCCACAATTTCCATTTCTTCTTCTGGCGGAACTAGCACATTTAAATTGTGTTCTTTCTCTAATCTTCCCCTATAAAAATCCTCCTGCATTGTAAGTTTTGTCCCTAAGAGCCCAATATTCTTAATTTTTGCGGATTTAATTTTCCCTGCAGTTGCATCAGCAATATGAATGATAGAAATTTTCACATTCTCCTGTATTTTTTCAAATAGAACATGAGCAGTGTTAGCACAAAGCAGTATGAAATCTACTCCTGATTCTTCTAAGCTTTGAGCGGCATCAATTAGAATTTGGTCAGATTTCTTCCACTCTTTTGTATGATGCTCAAGATCTATTTCTTCAAAATCAACAGAATACATGATTATCTTAGCAGAATGCCAACCGCCCAATTGTTTCTGAATCAATTCATTAATAATCCGATAGTACTCTAAGGAAGATCTCCAACTCATTCCCCCAATAAGGCCTATTGTTTTCATAAATTATTCACAAGCTAATCGATAAAAAAGTTGCCCATATTCTACCCCAGCCTACCCGCATCTTTAATCCCCTCTTCCGTAATAATCTTCATCACATATTTAGCCGGAGTTACATCGAAGGCTATATTCAAATAAAATCTTATCTAGTGGTTACAAAACTTTTTTCTAACACTTGAGAATTAGTCGGGTCTTCTATGAATCCTTTTTCTTTGTACCATTTAGCCAATTTCTTACCTGAAGTTTTTGGCTCCAGTGACTTTGGAACTAATTTAATTTTATTATACCCCCACTTTTGAATTAATTGTTCTGCATCTGCTAAAATTTGTGTCCCGAAGCCTTGATTGCGATAATCATTAGCAACAAAAATTTCATATATCACTAAGAAGTGTTGCTCAGGAAAAAGATCAAAAGAAAGATAGGCGATTTCTTTATTTTCCAACCAAATGATGTATTGTCGCCTAGATGGTCTAAGTGGATTATTCTCGGCCCGACTCTTTAGAGATAACTCACAAATGCCTTTCTTATCTACTTCTGTTAATAACTTAAATCTAAGCTTCATTGGCTTTGTTTCGAATTATTTCTACCAAATTCCTTCTAACTGGTTAACACCAAAACATTATACCACCCCCGCCTCTTTAATCCCCTCTTCAGTAATAATCTTAGTTACGTACTTAGCAGACGTGACATCAAAAGCAATGTTTAGCGCTGGCATAGTATCGTCTGTGTATTTTGGATCTAAATAGTCCCAGAATTCTTTTTGAGATCTGGTTTCTATGGGAATATCTGCACCAGTAGCTGTATCGTGATCTATTGTCGCTTCAACAGCTGCTACGTAGAAAGGCACTTCGTGTTCGTGAGCCATAAGAGCTAGTGGATATGTACCGATTTTGTTCGCCACATCGCCATTGGCTGCGATTCTGTCTGCTCCTACTATTATTGCATCAACTTTGCCTTGGGATAATAGACTGCCACAGGCATTGTCGGTTACAACTGTATACGGAATCCCGACTTGTTTTAGTTCCCAGGCAGTAAGCCGAGCCCCTTGCAAGCGAGGTCTGGTTTCATCACAGTAAACAGAAAAATTCTTACCTTGTTGCAAAGCCGAAAACATTGGTGCAGTCGCAGTACCGTACCAGATTGATGATAGCGAGCCAGCGTTACAATGCGTTTGTAATCTCATGCCTTCAGAAATCAATTCAGCTCCGTGATTACCGAGTTTTATATTATTGGCTATTTCTGATTTGATTATTTTTTGCGCTTCTTCATAAATCTGCGAGGCCGGATCTTCATGGCCTTGAGCGGCAGCTAACATTTTTTTGATACCCCAGCTTAGATTTACAGCTGTGGGTCGAGTAGCTAATAATTTTTCGGCTGCTACTTCTAAATCTCCACCAATTCTGGCAGCTAAATACATCCCAGCCATGCCTGTAGCACCAATAGCCTGAGCTCCACGCACATGCATATTTTTGATAGCATCAGCCACTTCATCTACTGTAGTTAACTCTTCTTTGATAAGCTCAGCCGGAATCTGGCGCTGGTCTATGAGCACTGCTTTGTCTTCAAAAAGTTCTATTGTCTGGGGGAGTTGTTGTTTAAGCTCCTTTATATTTGGCATAATTGTCTAATAAAATTTTATAGGTTTCTTCAAAAGTTTTGCCGAAAGCAAATACTCCGTGATTATGAGCAATTACGAAATCATGTGTTTTAGCTAATTCTGAAACAGCCTCGGCTAATTCTAGTGTGCCATAAGGCTGCTCTTTAACTGTAAATTCTTCTTCTCGCAAATCCTCACGCTCAGAAACTAATTTCGCATGCGCATGAATGATGAAGTTAATGGCAGAATTTTTCTGGTAAGTCAGAAAATGCGTTCGGCATTCTGAGCTAGGCATGTCATTGCCTTCGTAGAAAACTTTGCCATTTTTAACATCAGTGACTCGTGAGAAATTTTCTGCGGTCAACTGATCGATCCAAGCACCTGTGCTTTTGATAATAAATCCTTTATCAGCCCGAAAACTAAAATTTCCACCATTTCTATCTAGAAATTTATTCGCAGTATAAACATCTCGCAAACTTAAAAGCTTCGCGATATTTTTTTGCTCAAAATCTGTCGGCGAAAACTCACCGACTTTGGCTGACTCAAATTTTACGCCAACGTATTTTTCTGACATATGAATTATTTCTAGCTTTGGCCCCATGTGGCCAAAGCACTAACGCCGCGGGCACACGGGCCTGCGGCTATATTAAACTTTCACCAGTGCTTCTAAAGCGATTTTAATTACTTGTGCTTCTTTTTCTATTAGATCACCTGACTTTTCTATAGCCTGTCTTGTATATTTGCCAATGCCTTTTTCAATATCAGTTTCGTTAACTGCATTAACTACTAAAAATATTGCCCCGGCTTTGATTTTTCTGAGACGACTAACAACGAATACCGTAGCTCCTTCCATCTCTTGAGCCAGAATGCCGTGGGCAGACCATTTTTCCTTTTTCTCAAACCTCGCCAACAACCCCATCAAAACCGGTCTTGCC
>CAYSJE010000057.1:0-5427 GCA_964431345.1 uncultured Candidatus Saccharibacteria bacterium | reverse complement strand
CTGAGTTGATTGAAATTAGTTTAGAAGCAGAAGAGAAAGCAACGGTAACGGTCTCTGTAGAAATTCCAGAAATTACCCAAAAAGAAACAAGAACGCTTGATGTTACCTCAAAGTCAAAAGCCTATGATTTCAAACCAGCTTTCTTGCCAGATGTTTATGGCAGACTTGATGATGCCCAAGATAATTATGTAGAATTAGATGTGATTGATGTTAATGGCAAAGTTTTAGTTGATGAAAGTCTGCCAATCAAAATTCTCTCTCGCAAAGACATGGTTTGGGAAGATACAGAAGGAACGGGTAATTATAAATACATTACTAAATGGGTTACCAAAGATTCTCCCGAGGTGAAAGAGTTAGTTCGGGTCGCAGCTGATTATAACGAAGCTCTTTGTGGGCAGCCAGCAATGGTCGGGTATTTAGGTGACGAGACGATGGTTTCTTGTCAGCTAGCTTCTCTCTTTTCAGCTATGCAGGATTATTATCAAGTGAAATATATTGCATCACCTGAAAGCTACGAAACTTCTAACGCTCAGCAAATTAGATATCCGGGCGATGTACTAAAAGAAAAAAGCGGTTTGTGTATTGAGACCGTAGTCACAATGGCAGCGGCTCTAGAAAACCTAGGGATGGAGCCAGTCATAATTATTGTGCCTGGGCATGCTTGGATTGCGGTTAAGGCTTATGCTGGTGCGCCATACTATTTTCATCTAGAAACTACAATGCTAGATGCTGATGTGATCGATGCGATGGCCGTGGGGGAGGAAAATTGGTATTACGATGGAGTTAATGCCTTGTCAGTGATTGATGTTAAAGCCGCTCGTGAAGAAGGTATTATGCCGTTTGGCGCGACTGAAGGCGCACCCCAAGATTTATAGATAGAATAATTAATTTTGTAATCCAATGAATTGTCCAAAGTGTAATGACCCAATTGCTCAAGGGGAGTATTTTTGTGGTAAGTGTGGGAATCCTTTGCAAGGTATGGGTCAATCAAATCAACCGGCAAGCAATCCTGTACCTCCTCCGCCAAATACTACTCCGACTCAACCAGGTTCAGTTTCGGTTCCTCCAGCCCAGACACCAAATCAACCAACAAAGCAGGGTAGTTTGAAAAAAACTCTATGGATAATTTTGGGAGTAGTCGTCGTTGTAATTCTACTAGCAATTTTGTGGGCGACAGGAGTTTTTGGTGGTAGCGCAGCTGTGAAAATATATGTCGTTGAGACAGAGCCTGATTTTAGTGAAGTTGCGAATACATTGGACGAACTTGATACGGCAATAAATTTTGAATCAACTGGTGATGTCGATAAGGATTTGAAACAAGGCAAAGAAGAAGTTGATAATATTAGTAATGCCCAAGATTCAATTATCGATGCTGAAAGAAATTTAGCTAATCAAAAAGTTTCGAGTTCAGTTAAGAAATTAGATTCGGACTTGAGTAGTTTCTATAAACAAGTTCGAGAAGATTTAGATTATAGATATGAAATTGCAAATTACTTTTACATCTCAGAAAAAATAGGTGACGATTTAGCTCGGAGTTCTGGTTTTGAAGATGTCGATATGGAAACAGCTGATTATGGAACGATAGAGGATTCGTTTCAGCAGTTAAAAGATTCTATTGATGATGGTATAGCTGATTTGGAAGATATGGATGTTCCTGAGGTGTTAAAAGATATTCATGAATCAGAAATTGATACATTCAAAAAGCTTTCAGATTCACTTGGTGCGATGGTCGTGGCAATGAAGAATTTTGACGACGTTGGTTTATTAGCTGCTGCTTCTCAGTTTGATAGCCTAGTGAATGAGTATGAGACAAAAATATCTACAGATCAGCTAGATGATTTAGAGCCAGAGCAGGCTTCTTTGAACGATGCTTTGGAAGAATTGATAGATCAGAAAGATGCGATAGAAGCAGAGTATTTAGTTCTGAAAGAAAAATACAGAATCAAATAAACTACAGTTATAATAAAAAGCCCCGCGTCAAAGCGGGGTTTTTTAGTGGTGCACTCTGCAAGGTAAATTCTATTAGGAGCAATTGCGCCGTAGCCCCGGCGGGGCGAAGGCGAATGGTGCACCCGGCAGGAGTCGAACCTGCAACCTCCTGGTCCGAAGCCAGACGCTCTATCCAGTTGAGCTACGGGTGCATTATGTTTATTGTATTTTTGGTGGGCGCAGGAGGATTCGAACCTCCGACCTTCTCCTTAAGAGGGAGTTGCTCTACCAACTGAGCTATGCGCCCAAGTTAAACTTACTAATCAAGTTAATCATAGTTCAAACGTCGCGTCAACGCTGCTTTTTAGCGTGAAATTTCTGATAAGTTTCTCTTAGCTGCTGGTTGGTAATGTGGGTATAAATTTGAGTAGTAGTGATAGAAGCGTGACCGAGCATGGCTTGCACAGATCTAATATCAGCGCCATTTAGCAATAAATCAGTGGCAAAAGTATGGCGCAACGAATGCGGGCTGATGTCCTTGGTTATTCCAGCTAGCTGACAGTATTTTTTTAGAATGCGCTGGATGCTACGGGGAGTTAATCGAGGTTGCACATCTATGCTGTCTTTTTTTGCTAGCGATTTTGTACGAGTGTCATTGGGAATAAATACAGCTTCAAAATTATCATGTCTAGCATCAAAATATATTTTGAGAGATTTTTTAGCAGTGTCAGATAAGAAAACGACTCTCGGTTTATCGCCCTTTCCTACTACCGTAAATTCATCTTTCAATGAACTAATATCCTTGCGATTCATATTGCAAAGTTCGCTCACGCGCAGGCCAGTAGAGAAGAGGGTTTCTAGAATAGCCTTGTCGCGAAGCTGGATCGTGGTGTAGCGTCCTCGCTCCTGCGAGGGCTTTGCTCTTGAGGATTTGTCTGAGTCAGGTCCGCCCAGGCGGGCGGCCTTTAATAGCGGGGCAGCGAGGCTTCTTTCTAATTCTTCTGGATCTAGAAATTGCAGCGTGCGGCTTTCTGTTTTTGGCAGCTCAATTTTTTCCGGAGTTAGCGTATCTATGTCTTGCTTAGCTAAGTATTTCAAGAAAGACCTAAGAGCAATAATATGATAGGCTTGGGTGATTTTTTTGAGCGGTTTATTTTTATCATCTAAATATCTGTTTAGCTTTAGTCTGAATTTTTTAACTAGAGGCAAAGTAATATCTTTTGGGTCTTTGACTTGCATCCAATCCAAAAACCGTTTGAGATAATGATCATAGTTCTCAATCGTTTTCTGGGAGCGATTCCGCTCAATTTCTAGATATTCGAGGAAATCGGTTGTGAGTGTAGCTAAATCCATAGGTCTAATCATATCACAAATCCCATAATTGTACGACACGCGCGCAGCTGGGGAGGTAAGTGATGTAATCACTGTTGAACAGGTGGAGGCTTTGCAGGAGATAGCGTGCTTTTTGTCCTTGGTTAGTGATCGCTCGGTGGGAGCAGGAATAGAGTTAGACTCTATGACAGGGCTTGATCCAACACTCATTGCTAAAGATCAGCTACTTTGGCAACCATTAGATCACCAATTTGCTCTGCAGTTACGAGCTTTGAAACGAGCTCAAGTATTGGACGATTTTGTAGGTGAGGGGGGCACTAAATTCAAAATTACTTGACATATTGCTATTTGCATGATATATTAATACCAGTAATTCAGGCTTTACTGGTTGCACACAAAGGAGAAGAAATGCCTAAAATTGCAGAAATTCTTTTAGTAACAATCGGAATGATCGGGCTGGGCTCGATGTTTCTGGTTGCGGTTCTGGGGGCCTTTAAACCCCAAGTGATCAGCGAAGAAGCCCAAGAGGGCTAAAAGCTGATTCAGGCAAATCTTACGATTTGCCATACGAAATGAATAGTAAGAGCCACGGATTACCCCCATGGCTCTTTTTTTTAATACCGGCTTTCTCGATTATCATCATTTCTCCAACCGGACAATGACCTACATTTGTTTTTCTAGAATTGAATCATTTAGAACTAAAAAAAGTCAGCCTATGATCTTATTGCGCAAAGCACAGGCTGACTGAAGATCCATTTACGTTTTGTTGCTTTCTAGCAAGCAACTATTCCTACTCTTTCTCCTCATCAGGGTGATTTTTTGTGATAAGCATTTGTAGCACCACTAATACTACAAATATGATTACAAGGATTATTCCTAAAGCGAGGAATAATTCTCCCCATCCTTCAGGGAATCCTGGATAGGTTGGTTTTGCCCATGAGTTGTATAGGCTATCACGTAGTATAACTACGCAAAGGCCTAGTCCCGAAATTGTGAAAGTTATCCCGGTTGCGAGTGCCAATGCCTCGCCCATTTCCCCTAGTACTTTTTTTATCTTTATCATGCAAGCCTCCTGAAAAAAATTGTTTTTTTGCACACTGATTTTGATAGATTACTATAACCATCTCATAATTAACACTCCTTGTCAATCCATTGCCAAACAAAACATTATCTGTTAAAGTAAACTCACTAATTTACTAAATAACTGCGGATCTCGGAGGTTTACCCTGAACCTGAGCATAGCGAATGGTTCGGGGGCAAATAACGTCCGGATTCCATGGTAACAAAAACATGTTAGAACCAGACAAAAAGGCAAGAATTATCAAGAAATACAAATTGCACGGCAAAGATACAGGCTCAGCTTCGGTTCAAGTGGCCATTCTAAGCGAAGAAATCGATGAATTGCAGGAGCATCTTAAAAAACATAAAAAGGACAACCATTCTAGAAGGGGATTGCTTAAGAAAGTTAATCAGCGTCGAAAATTGCTGGCTTATTTAAAGAAAACAGACGAAAAAGGGCACGCAAAATTGATTAAAGCGCTAGGTTTAAAGAAATAGTGTGTAGGGGCGGGCCCATGTGCCCGCCTTTTATCGCGTTTACAAAATAAAACATATGATAAAAAACAAAGATCAAAGAGTCGGAATATTCGTTGATGTAGCCAATATCTATTATTCAGCTCTTCATCAAAACGGTAGGGTAAATTTTGAAGTATTGCTAAAATCAGCGATAGCTGGGCGGAAACTGATTCGAGCCATTGCTTATGTAGTTAAAGCGGATAACAAGGACGAGGAAACTTTCTTTGGAGCACTAGAAAAAATTGGCTTCGAAGTGAAATATAAAGAATTGCAGATTTTCCCTGGTGGCAAGAAAAAAGCTGATTGGGATGTAGGAATTGCCATGGATATGATCAAAACCTCGCCAATGCTTGATGTTCAGGTATTAGTAAGTGGAGATGGTGACTATGTCCCAATGGTTGACTATTTGCAGAATCACGGTAATCTAGTAGAAGTAATGTCATTTGGCAACGGAACTTCACACAAATTGGTAGAACAGGCGGATGATTGGCTAGATATAGGCAAGAGTAATAAGTTTTTAATACGTAAACGATAACTAATTAACCTTGCCCGCAGACTCAAAGGCTTTATCGAAGTCTTTAGCCTGCTGGC
>CAYSJE010000056.1:0-5577 GCA_964431345.1 uncultured Candidatus Saccharibacteria bacterium | reverse complement strand
GCATAATCAACCTCATCTATTGCCCAAAGAAACTCATTGCAAATAGCATGTGCCATTACATCAATGGGTTCTTTCAATGCTGGTCGATCGAATCCTGAGCTATTTTTTGGAGGATTGAAACCAATATCAATCCGATCCTCCTGGGCATAATATACGCCCAAATACCCCTCAAAATTGCTAAGAACATTGTCCAGGTCTTCACAGAAGCGATGAGTTCTTATATTGCCATAATAATCATATGTCCGCGAGAAATCCTCCTCAGAAATCTCTTCCAAGTACGCACATGCCGGGATGGGTGTGGGAGTCATGGTTGGGGGCGGGGGAATAGGTGTGACTGTGGGTGTATAGCCTGCAATCACAGCTTCCTGAGCAGAAATCACCCCTGCTAACTCATCTGATTTTGCAGTTTTGTCCGCAATCTCTGCGTCAAATTTCTGCGATTGCTTTTGAAGCCTGGCGTTTTTTTCGAGAAGATGCGACCCAAACACCGCCAAACCTACCACAATAATAATCCCGAGTGCGGAGAGCAAACCTCCACCAATCATCAAACCTTTCCGTTCTTCTGTCGTTTCACTCATTTTCCTTTACCTCCTTGTACCTTCGTACATGCAAAAAGTTATTACCGTTAACACAATTTTTATTCAATTTTCAAAATAACACTTGTCTCGCAAAATTTGCGAGAACCTCTCTTTGTAACAATTATATGCGCATCTGTCAAGTATTTTTTGGTTACACTTTGGCTTAGATAAACGATTTGGTTGTAGCAAAAAGGCTTATTTTAGCCAAATCAGCCCAAAATAAACCCTAGCACCGGTCTTTAGGCCGGTGCGTAAAGCACAGAGTCACTGCGGAAAATACAGAACTAACGCGTAAAGCTCAATGCCCCGGTGCCGTAAAACACAATGCCAGTACGCATAACGTGGCCAGGTAAACGAAATCCCCGAAAAAGCACCGGCGTAAACACCGGTGCTACCAAAAATCTGATTATCCACTTGAAAAGTAACTCATAGTTAGTTAAAATGAGACAAACCCTCCTTAGTGGGGTTTATTTTTATGCAAACAAATGCCAAAGAGATTCTATAAATTGTATTACCACTTGGTTTGGTCTACTAAAGGTAGAGAATTCATCATTACAAGATTAGTAGAAGAATTTTTGAAAACTAACTTGCCCCAAAAATGCAAATCAATTCAATGTAAATCAAAACGACACTAGAGTCAATCTAATTCACCCACTATATTTACCCACTATCGCCTATAGATTAAGCATAATTTGCCTATTTAGCCTTTACAGGAAAAAAGAATTCTGCTAAATTTAGACATAGGCCATGAATTTATGGAAATATTAGTTTTTGGCTAATTTGGTCTAAACAAAGCACAAAATGCATATAAATTGGTTCGGTCAAAATTGCTTCAAAATAGTTACAAAGAACGCAACTCTTGTTTGCGATTCTTTTGATAAGGAATTGGGGCTGAAACCTCTCAAAACCAGTGCTAATATTGTCACGCTAAGCTCTGATAGCTATACGGCCAAAAATATTAAGGATCATCCTTTAGTTTTCAATACTCCGGGGGAATACGAATCAAAAAATACTTTGATCAGAGGAATTGAATCTTACCAAGACGGGCAAAAAGGCAAGAAAAGAGGGATGAATACAATTTTTACTATCGAAGCTGAGGGAATCAGAATTTGTCACTTAGGAAACCTTGGCCATGGATTAAGTGACGAAACTGAAAGTAAAATTGATGGCGTTGATATTCTATTAGTGCCAATTGGCAACACGGATGTCATTGATAGCAAAGCCGCCAAGAAAATTATCCAGCAAATTGAGCCCAGCATTATCATTCCGATGCATTACAATCTTCCTGGACTCAAACCAGAATTATCTGATGCCAAAGGCTTCTTGAAAGAAATGGGGAAGGCTTCACTTAAACCACAACCAAAACTTAGAATTTCTAAGAAAGATATTCCAGTAAAAGATACCGAAGTTATTTTATTATCAAAGAGTTAATGATCCTGTATGCAATTTCTAGATAAATTGCGTGGTAAACCACTGGAAGAGAGAAAAAGAATCGTTTGGATTTCTGCTTTCGTTTGCTTGGGTATAATTGTTGTTGTTAGTGTTATTTTTTTTAGGGAATGGACTCTACCTATAGTTACTCCTGATGATCGTGAAGGCATTGAAGAGTTTGTTGGTGAGGCAGAAGAAGTCATTGACAAAGCCAAGCAAGAAAACGAAACTATTGAAAAAGCTAACAAAGAATTAGAGGAGCAAGGCAGAATAGATTTACTTACTGAGTTAGAGATTCCTTCTAAAACGAAAAATCATATCACAATTGGATTAATGAATTGGTCCCGCCAAGGAGCAGAGGGAATTGTTTCACTTAACTTTATAAATTATTCTGATAAACCAGTTTTATTAAGAGAATTTGTTGTTACACAAGGATTTGGGGAAATTACTTCTGCTAGAGAAATCCCACTAGAAGTCGGTGAAGAGAAAGATGTGGAAATTACTTTTGAGCTAGTAGGAGATGAGCCTGTATCTGGATTCAAAATTAACTCCGCCTCTTTTTCTGAAGAAGGAGAGGAAGAAAGCTGGGAATATATTTTCAGAATAAAAGAAGAGATTAAAGAAGAAGATGCGGATACGAAAGAAGCTGCGCCTACAGACGAATCAAATTAGCTGCAGGGATTGCCTGTAGAGACGTTGCAATGCAACGTCTCTACAGATAGTTCCTGCCATTAAAACCCATATGCCGAAGACTAAAGTAAAAACTAGCCAATCAAATATCAAACCACGAGAGATCACCGAGGAAATGAAAACTTCTTTCTTGGATTATTCGATGAGTGTGATTGTGGCTCGTGCGCTACCTGATGCCCGTGATGGACTCAAGCCTGTGCATCGCCGAATTTTGTATACCATGGATCGCATGGGAGTGAGACACAACACAGCTTACAAAAAATCCGCTCGTATTATTGGTGATGTGCTTGGTAAATATCATCCCCATGGTGATACTGCTATTTATGATTCGATGGTTCGTATGGCTCAGAATTTTTCTCTGCGCTATCTTTTGGTAGACGGACAAGGTAACTTTGGTTCGATAGATGGTGATAGACCTGCTCAGATGCGTTATACCGAAGCCCGCATGCAGTCACTAGCTGAGCAAATGCTTAAAGATCTAGACAAAGACACTGTTAATTTTCGAGACAACTATGACGGAACTCAGAGAGAACCTTCTGTCCTACCGGCTAAACTGCCTCAACTTTTATTGAATGGATCTATTGGTATTGCTGTTGGTATGGCAACAAGTATCCCTTCTCATAATTTGAACGAGGTCGCAGATGCTTCTATTCATTTGATCGACAACCCAAACGCCGAAGTTGATGAGCTAATGCAATTTGTGAAAGGCCCAGATTTCCCGACAGGTGGTCAACTTTTTGATGCCAAGGCGCTTAAAGAAGCCTATGCCACGGGTAAAGGCAGTATTGTTGTCCGAGCCAAAGCCAGTATTCAAGAAAACAAAGGTGGGATCTTCACTATTATAGTCAATGAAGTCCCTTGGCAGACCAATAAAGCTGACATAATTACCAAGATTGCTAACTTAGTCAAAGATAAAAAGCTAGAAGGTATTAGGGATATTAGGGATGAAAGTGGCCGTGAAGAAGATATCAGAGTTGTTATTGAACTCAAGCGAGATGCCTTTCCAAAAAAAGTCTTAAACAAACTTTACCAGCTAACAGAATTACAAAGCTCGTTTCATTTCAATATGCTGGCGTTGGTTGACGGTGTGCAGCCTCGAGTACTTTCTCTGAAAGGATTGTTAGAGCAATACATTGGCCATCGTCGAGAAGTTGTAACTCGCCGTACAAAGTTTGAATTAAGGCAAGCCAAAGATCGAGCTCATATTTTGGAAGGTCTCAAAAAAGCGCTTGATCACATCGATGCGATTATAAAAACAATCAAAGCTTCCAAAACAAAAGAGATTGCTCATACAAATTTACGTAAAGAGTTTAAGTTTTCTTCAAAACAAACCACTGCCATTCTAGAAATGAAACTGCAAACTCTGGCTGGTTTGGAGAGAAAGAAAATCGAAGACGAGCTCGAAGAAAAGAAAAAGTTAATTGCTATACTTGAAGATATTTTGAAAAGCCCGCAAAAAATAATGGGTATAATAAAAGATGAGATCGGCGAGATCAAAGAAAAATATGGAGATGAAAGACGCACCAAGATTTTCAAGCAAAAAGCAGGTGAATTCAGTGAAGAAGATTTGGTCGCCAACGAAGATACTGTTCTCACTCTGACTCGCGGTGGCTACGTCAAGCGCATGCCAAGTAAAACTTACAAGGCCCAAGGCCGCGGTGGCAAGGGAGTCAAAGGCATGGCCACTAAAGAAGAAGATGTCGTTGATTTTGTTTCTTGGACCATGACTCATAATGATATTCTGTTTTTCACTAATCAAGGGCGGGTTTTCCAGACCAAAGTTTATGAAATTCCAGAAGCAAGTAGACAAGCCAAAGGACAAGCCATTCAAAATTTCTTACAGCTAGGTCCTGAGGAAAAAGCAACTGCTATGATTTCACTTGATAAAGACACCGATGCTTCACATTTAGTTATGGTTACTAAAAATGGATTAGTGAAGCGAGTAGACCGGGAACAATTTACAAATGTAAGACAGTCTGGATTGATTGCCATCAAAGTAAGAGATGATGATGAATTACGCTGGGTTGCCAGCACCGGTGGCAATGCTCAAGTGATGATTGCTACAGCCAGAGGTCAAGCTATCCGATTTGATGAGAAAGATGTCCGGCCAATGGGTCGCACTGCCGCAGGAGTCATGGCTGTTAGACTAAAAAGTGATGACGAAGTCATTGGTATGGGTGTAATTACCAAAGAAGAACAGAAAAAAAAGACACAAATTTTGACTATTTCTGAAAATGCTTACGGGAAACGATCCGGCTTAAAAAGTTACAAAGTCCAAAATAGAGGAGGATCAGGAATCAAGACTGCTAAAGTTTCTACCAAAACTGGTAAGCTCGTTTCTATGAATATCTTGAATGAAGAAGACCTAACAGATGATTTGCTAGCAATTTCTGAGAATGGCCAAGTACTCAGAACCGCTCTTAAGAATATTTCTGAGCTAGGCCGGGCAACTCAAGGTGTTCGAGTCATACGCTTGCCAAAAGACGACATAGTTGCTAGTGTAGCGGTTATATAGACTGACCCCTACCTCACGGAGAGGGGAAAGGGAACTAACATATTTAACTTAGATTTAAACAAATGGCAGTACCAAAGAAAAGAACTCCGTCTGCGCGACGCGATCGCCGACGATCACATCACGCACTAAAAACTCCGGGTTTATCAAAATGTTCGCAGTGCAATGAAATGACTCTACCTCATCAGGTCTGTACCAGTTGTGGATATTACAATGGACGTGATATTCTTAAAATAGAAGAAAAGAAGGCTAAACGAGCAGAAAAAAAGAAAGCTCGAGACGACAGATCAAAAAAGAAATAAAACTAAGTAAAATTTAATGGCTTCCCGCCACCTAGCTAGAACAATTGCTCTCCAAACACTCTAC